>NZ_FMDK01000078.1 GCF_900091995.1 Streptomyces sp. MnatMP-M17 | reverse complement strand
GGCGGCGCGCTCGGCCCGTACCTGCACCCGCGGGGACGGCGCTCGGTGGCCAGGCGGCTGGCCAAGCTCGGAGTGACCGTACTCGACGGCCCCGGCACAAAGGTGACGGCGGTGACGCGCGATGCCGTGCGGCTCGGTGACGGGCGCGAGCTGCCGAGCGCGGTGACCGTCTGGACCGCCGGGTTCGGCGTACCGGACCTGGCCACCCACAGCGGGCTCAGCACCGACGCCCTGGGCCGCCTGCTCACGGACGAGACGCTGACCAGCGTGGACGACGCGCGCATCGTCGCGGCCGGTGACTCGGCGGCACCGTCGGGCCTGCCGCTGCGGATGAGCTGCCAGTCCGCGATTCCGCTGGGCGCGCGGGCCGCCGACACGGTGCTCAGCCGGATCGCGGGTGAGCGGCCCTCGCGCCTCAACGAGCTGCTTGTCGGCCAGTGCATCAGCCTGGGCCGGCGCGCCGGTATCGTCCAGGCCGCCAACAGGAACGACGTCGCGCTGTGGTTCCACATCGACGGCCGCCCTGCCGCGAGGCTCAAGGAGATCGTGTGCAAGGGCACCGTCAAGTATCTGGCCGATGAGGCACGTAAGCCCGGTTCGTACGGCTTGCACCGCGTATCAGGAGGCCCCAAGCGCCGGCAGCTGCTGCGGGCCAAGCGCGCCGAGGCGGCGGCGAAGGCTTGACGGCGTTCGGCAAGGGGAGCCGGCCGGCCGTGAAGGAGAGGGACCCGGACATGAGCGACCACCCCACCACCGACCCGGCGACCGAGACATTCATCGCCCACCGCAACCTGCTCTTCACCGTCGCGTACGAGATGCTCGGATCGGCGGCCGACGCCGAAGACGTCCTCCAGGAAAGCTGGCTGCGGTGGGCCGAGGTCGACCTGGCGCAGGTGCGCGACCAGCGTGCCTATCTGGTCCGGATCACGACCCGGCAGTCGCTCAACCGGCTGCGCGCGATGAAGCGCCGCAAGGAAGCGTATGTCGGCCCCTGGCTGCCCGAGCCGCTGCTCACCGCGCCGGACGTGGCCGAGGACGTCGAGCTCGCCGAGAGTGTGTCGATGGCGCTGATGCTCGTCCTGGAGACGCTGTCGCCGACGGAGCGCGCCGTCTTCGTGCTGCGCGAGGTTTTCGATGTCGGGTACGACGAGATCGCCGCCGCCGTCGACAAGACTCCCGCGGCCGTACGCCAGATCGCGCACCGTGCCCGCCGGCACGTCGATGCCCGCCGCCCGCGCGAGGTGGTCTCCGCCGGCGAGAGCCGGGCGGTCCTGGAATCGTTCCAGCGCGCGTTCGAAACCGGCGACCTCCAGGGCCTCCTCGACGTGCTCGCCCCGGAGGTCGTCCTCGTCGGCGACGGCGGCGGCCTCAAGCAGGCCGCGCTGCGGCCGGTCGTCGGCGCCCAGAAGGCGGGCCGCTTCATCCTCGGCGGCAGCGGCAAGTTCGCGGGCAGGCTCAGCAGCGACCTCACCCTGGTCAACGGCAACCCGGCACTCGTCGTACGCCTGGACGGCGAGATGGACGGCGTCATGGCGATCCGCGTCGAGGCCGCCCGTATCACCGGCCTCTACTACGTCCGCAACCCGGAGAAACTGTCCCGCGTCGAATCCGCGACGCCACTCACGCTGCGATGACCCCCACAGCCGCCCCGCAACGCGGACGGGCACGGGCCCACCGGTTACGGGGCGACCGTGTCCCGTGACAGGGAAGATT
Organism: Streptomyces sp. MnatMP-M17; assembly: GCF_900091995.1. Lineage (GTDB taxonomy): Bacteria > Actinomycetota > Actinomycetes > Streptomycetales > Streptomycetaceae > Streptomyces. The sequence goes on along the minus strand of NZ_FMDK01000078.1, from coordinate 11,257 downwards.
GATCCTTTGCCACCGAAGTCCGACCGCAAGCGAGGGTTGATGAGCAGCCGTATATCTCAAGGTGCACTGGTCCGAGGCGCACTGGTCGTGGGCTCGATCGGCGTCTTGATCAACATCGTGGACGCGATCGGGTCGGGGCGCCTGGAGCCGCACGATGCCTTCGCCGCGCTGGTCGCGCTCGGTGCGGGTGCTGAACTGCTCAAAGAGCGGCGGCCCAGGGCCGCGAAGGCGTTGTATGCCGTGACATCGGTGCTGCTGGTAGTTGCCGGATCCGTCGCGGGTGCCCGGGCGTGGGCCTCATTCTTCAGGGGCACGACCTATGACTGGCTCGACCTCGGACTCGGGGTTCTGGTCGTGCTTTACGTTGCCGTCGGTGCGGGCCGGCTCTTTGCGCGCATGTCCCGCAGAGCGTCGAGGTCTCGCGTGAATGCCGGCACGCTCAGCGAGTAGCGCCGGGTACGGCCGGTCTTCGGGCACACGTCGAGCGTCGGTGTTCCGGCCGCCCGAATGCGGTTCTGCTGTGCGGACTTCGAGGGGAGGGGACTGTCAGTGCCCGGCGCCGGCATGCTTACCCGGGTCATGCCCCAGATCCTCCGTCACGGGCAGGCACTCGGCGAGCAGGTCGACGACATCGCGCCAGGCTCGCTGCGCGTGCCGTGGGTGGTAGCCGACGCCGGGGACCACGGGGTGGCCGACCGGCGGGTGGTGGAAGGCGTGCAAGGCGCCGCCGTAGACCGCGAGGCGCCAGTCGACGCCCGCGGCCTGCATCTCAGCGGTGAACGCGTTCCGTTGCGCGGGCGGCATGATCGGGTCTTCCGACCCGACCCCGGCCCACACCGGGCAGCGAATGCGCGCCGACTCGCCCGGTCGGCCCGTGGTCAGTGCGTTGACTGTCCCGATCGCGCGCAGGCTGACGCCGCCGCGCCCGAGTTCCAGCCCGACGGCGCCCCCGGTGCCGTAGCCGACAGCGGCGATCCGGTCGGGGTCGGTCCGCGGTTCGGTGCGCAACACGTCGAGCGCCGCATGGCCGATACCCCGCATCCGGTCGGGATCAGCGAGCAGCGGCAGGCAACGGGCCAGCATCTCCTCGGGGTCGCCCAAATAGCGCCCGCCGTGAAGGTCGAAGGCCAGCGCTATGTATCCCAGTTCGGCGAGAGCATCGGCCCGGCGGCGCTCGACGTCACTGAGCCCCGGGCCCTCTGGTCCGAGCAGCACCGCTGGTCGGCGGTCGGCACCGGCCGGGAGCGCGAGGTGCCCGATCATCGTCAAACCGTCGGCCGGATACTCGACCGTACGCGTCGTAATCGTCGTCATGAGACTGGACTGTAGTGATCGTCGAGCCCGGTCCGGCCGGTCTTCTGCCGCCGGCAGAACAGCGCGGGTATCCCTCTGAAAGCGGGTATCCCTCTGAAATACGGCGAGGGCTCACGAGAACCGTCACAAACCCCGTCCCCACGGCAGCGCTGTCGGATCACCTGCCCAGGTGCGGCTCCTACTTCGCCGGCTCATGCGGCGGCCCACCCCTGACCGTCGTCAGGCAGTACATCGAAAACCAGCAACGTGGCCGCCCAACGCACGTCCCGGCAGGCGTCCCGGCGCACGTCCCGGCAGGCGTCCCGGCGCGCGTCCCGGCGCGCGGAGCGGGCCGGTATACCCGCTTCGTTGCTTCCGTATGCGCTGGCGCGCCGGGTTTCTTCGGCTGGGTGGCTGAAATTTTGCTGATCGTGACTTCGTTGATCCCTGAAGAGGCCTAGTCTTCAGCAGGTGAGCAAGTTGATGTCCCCAGAGTCCGAGACCGACGAGCTGCCCGGCGACGGCGCACTTCCGGCGGAAGCCGCGCTGCCCGGCGCGGTGAGCGACGGATTGCGTGCCGAGCTGATCGCCTTCCGGCGGGACATGCATATGCATCCCGAGCTGGGCAATCAGGAGTTCCGTACGACCGCCGCGCTCAAGCACCGGCTGGAGCGGGCCGGGCTCGCGCCCAGGGTGCTCGCCGGCGGGACCGGGCTCGTCTGTGACGTAGGGACCTGGGACGGCGTCCGGCCCATGCTGGCGCTGCGTGCCGACATCGACGCGCTGCCGATCCCGGACACCAAGACCGACGCTCCGTACCGCTCCACCGTGCCCGACCGCGCGCACGCCTGCGGCCATGACGTCCACACCTCCGCCGTCCTCGGCGCCGGTCTGGTGCTCGCCGGGCTCGACCGGCAGGGCCTGCTGCCGGGCGCCGTACGGCTGGTCTTCCAGCCCGCCGAAGAGGTGCTGCCCGGCGGCGCCGCCGATGCCATCAAGGACGGCGCGCTGGACGGCGTCGGCAAGATCATCGCGGTGCACTGCGATCCGCGCGTCGACGCCGGGCTGATCGGGCTGCGCCACGGGCCCATCACCTCCGCCTGCGACCGGCTGGAGATCTCCCTCGACGGCCCCGGCGGCCACACCGCGCGCCCGCATCTCACCACCGACCTGGTCACCGCCGTGGCCAAGGTCGCCACCGAGGTCCCGGCGCTGCTGGCCCGCCGTGTCGACGCCCGCGCCGGGCTCGCCGTCACCTGGGGACGTATCGAGGCGGGCCACGCCTGCAATGTCATCCCGCAGCACGCCGAGCTCTCCGGCACCGTCCGCTGCCTGGATCTGCCTGCCTGGCGCGACGCTCCGGACATGGTCCATGCCGCGATCGACGAGATCGCCACGCTCCATCACGCCAAGTCACAGATCAACTACGTCCGCGGAGTGCCACCGGTCGTCAACGATCCGGTCGTCACGGAGTTGCTGCGCGCCGCCCAGACCGCGCGCCGCGGTTCGTATGCAATCGAGGACACCGAACAGAGCCTCGGCGGCGAGGACTTCTCCTGGTATCTGGAGCATGTGCCGGGCGCGATGGCCAGGCTCGGTGTGCGTACGCCCGGCAGCCAGGCCCGGTACGACCTGCATCGTGGTGATTTCGATGTGGACGAGCAGGCGATCGAGGTCGGTGTGGAGCTGTTCACGGCAGCCGCGTTGATCGACGGAAACCGTTTGTGAAACGATTTGTAATCGGCCATGAACACCACTCGTCACCTCCCGTTCGCGACGATCCGATAACAGCTTCCGTACAGGTCTTTATCTGACATCTACGCGCGTTACGATCGCCGCGAAACCAGCGCCGGAAGAGGCGCTTCGGTCAGGTTGAAGGGACCACCCTCTTGCGCCGGGTAACCAAGATTGCTGCGGCGGGCATCGCCTCCGCCGCGCTCGCTCTGACTGCCACCGCGTGTGGCAGCACTTCGGCCGACAAGGCCAAGGAAAACGACACGTCGAGCTCGGCTTCCGCCGCGGACGGCGTCAAGGTCGGTGTCGCCTACGACGTGGGCGGCCGTGGTGACCACTCCTTCAACGACTCCGCCGCGCGCGGTACGGACAAGGCCAAGGCGGAGTTCGGCGGTGAGGTCAAGGAACTGACCGCCAAGACCACCGACACCGAGGCCGACCGCGTCGAGCGTCTGACCCAGCTCGCCCAGGCCGGATACAACCCGGTCGTCGGCATCGGCTACGCCTACTCCAACTCGATGAAGCAGGTGGCGGTCAAGTTCCCCGACACCACCTTCGGCATAGTCGACTCCGTCGTCGACGCGAAGAACGTCGACAACATCGTCTTCACCGAGGAGCAGGGCTCCTATCTCGCGGGTGTGGCCGCGGCGCTGAAGACGCAGAAGAAGCACGTCGGCTTTATCGGCGGTGTCGACGTTCCGCTGATCAAGAAGTTCGAGGCGGGCTTCGTCCAGGGCGTCAAGGACACGGACAAGAGCCTGAAGGTCGACGTCCAGTACCTGTCGCACGGTTCGGACACCTCCGGCTTCGCCAGCCCCGACAAGGGCAAGGCCGCCGCCCAGGGCATGCTCGACAAGGGCGCGGACGTCATCTACTCGGCCGCCGGCTCCTCCGGTTCCGGTTCCATCGAGGCCGTCAACGGTGTCAAGGGCGCCTGGGCGATCGGCGTCGACTCCGACCAGTACAACCAGGCCTCGCTCGCCAAGTACAAGGACTCGATCCTGACCTCGGTCGTCAAGAACGTCGATGTCGGCGTCTACGACCTGATCAAGTCGGTCCACGAGAAGAAGCCGCTGCTCGGCACGAACAGCTACTCGCTCGCCAAGGACGGCGTCTCGCTCGCCACCAGCGGTGGTTTCATCGATGACATTCAGGCCAAGATCGACGAGGCCAAGCAGAAGATCATCGACGGCACCATCACGGTCAAGACCACCCCGTGACCTCCGGTCAGTACTACTCGGTGACCACCGGTCAGGGACACTCCGTGACCACCTCCGGCATGCGGCTCCATCTCCCCGCGAGTCCCGCCGCCGGCTGAGCGTACGGGCCCGGGAAGAGGCCTTCACATCCTCTTCCCGGGCCCATAACGATGTGTCAACTCTACGCGCGTAGGCGGGAGTTGACGCGCTAGCGTCACCACGCCCCCCGCCCCAACGCTCCTTCCTCCGAGGAGAGTGCGCCATCAACGCGTCCAGCCCTCCCGCCGTCGAATTGCGCGGCATCACCAAACGCTTCCCCGGTGTCGTCGCCAACAGCGATATCGACATCACCGTGCGCAGAGGCACCGTGCACGCCCTCTGCGGCGAGAACGGCGCCGGCAAGTCGACGCTGATGAAGATCCTCTACGGGATGCAGAAGCCCGACGAGGGCACCATCACCGTCGACGGTGACCAGGTCACCTTCGGCAGCCCCGCGGACGCCATCGCTCGTGGCATCGGCATGGTGCACCAGCACTTCATGCTCGCCGACAACCTCACCGTCCTGGAGAACGTCGCCCTCGGCGGCGAGAAGCTCTACGGCATCGGCTCCCGCGCCCGCGCCAAGATCCAGGAGATCTCGGACGCCTACGGCCTCGGCGTACGGCCCGACGTCCTCGTCGAGGAACTCGGCGTCGCCGACCGCCAGCGCGTGGAGATCCTCAAGGTCCTCTACCGCGGCGCGCGCACCCTGATCCTCGACGAGCCCACCGCGGTGCTCGTCCCTCAGGAGGTCGAAGCGCTCTTCGACAATCTCCGCGAGCTCAAGTCCGAGGGCCTCACCGTCATCTTCATCTCCCACAAGCTGGGCGAGGTGCTGTCGGTCGCGGACGAGATCACCGTCATCCGGCGCGGTACGACCGTGGGCACCGCCGATCCGCGCTCCACCACCTCCCGGCAGCTCGCCGAGCTGATGGTCGGCAGCGAACTGCCCTCGCCGGAGACCCGTGAGTCCACGGTCACCGACGTACCCGCCCTGACGGTCCGTGATCTGAGACTGACCGCCACCGACACCGACGGTGTCGTACGGGACGTCCTCGCCGGGATCGGCTTCACCATCCACCGGGGCGAGGTCCTGGGCATCGCGGGCGTCGAGGGCAACGGCCAGGCCGAACTGGTCGAGGCGATCATGGGCATGCGCGATCCCGACGGCGGGGTCATCACGCTGGACACCACCGACATCTCCCACGCGCCCACCCGCAAGCGGCGCGAGAGCGGTATCGGCTATATCCCGGAGGACCGCCACCGGCACGGACTGCTGCTGGAGGCGCCGCTCTGGGAGAACCGCATCCTCGGCCATGTCACCGAGCGTCCCAACTCCCGTGGCGGACTCATCGACGCCGGGGCCGCCCGGCTCGACACCGAGCGGATCGTGCGCGAGTACGACGTGCGCACGCCCGGGATCGATGTCACCGCGGGCTCGCTCTCCGGCGGCAACCAGCAGAAGCTGATCGTCGGCCGAGAGATGAGCCACACGCCCAAGCTGCTGATCGCCGCGCATCCCACGCGCGGCGTGGACGTCGGCGCCCAGGCCCAGATCTGGGACCAGATCCGCGAGGCACGCCGCGGCGGTCTCGCCGTGCTGCTGATCTCCGCCGACCTGGACGAGCTGATCGGCCTGTCCGACACCCTGCGGGTGATGTACCGGGGCCGGCTGGTCGCCGACGCAGATCCCGCCACGATCACCCCCGAGGAACTGGGCTCCGCGATGACGGGCGCTGTCACCGGCCATCTGGAGGCCTCGGACGTGCCCGCCTCAAGCGCCTCAGGCACTTCAACAAGCGCCTCAGGCACCGCAAGCACCTCAGGCACCGGAGCCGGGGGAGAGGACCGATGAAGAAGCTCACCTCCCGGATCGACAAGGAGCGGCTGCTCCTCGCCGTCGCCGCGCCCGTACTGGCCGTGGTCGCCGCGCTGGTCGTCACCGCGCTGGTCATCGCCGTCACCGGCAAGAATCCCTTCGAGGCGTTCAACGACATGCTGTCGTACGGCTCGGCCAGCGACAGCCAGGTCTACATCCTCAACAAGGCCACCACGTACTACCTCGCGGGCGTCGCGGTCGCCATCGGCTTCCGGATGAACCTGTTCAACATCGGCGTCGACGGCCAGTACCGCATCGCGGCCTTCTTTGCCGCGGTCGTCGGCGGCACGCTCGATCTGCCGGGCATCGTACAGATCCCGGTGATCATCATTGTCGCGATGCTGGTCGGCGCCATGTGGGCCGGGATCGCCGGTGTCCTCAAGACCTCACGCGGAGTCAGCGAGGTCATCTCCACGATCATGCTGAACTCCATCGCCACCGCGATCATCGGCTATCTGATCCAGCCCGAGCGGCTCGGCCAGCTCGACGAGGCGGGCACGCTCGTCTCCACCAAACCGCTGCCCGAGTCGTCGTGGTTCTTCACCATCGACATGGGCCCGGCCGGTCTGCTCTGGGGCTTCCTCTTCATCGCCGTACTGGCGGGACTCGCCTACTGGTTCGTCCTCGGCCGCACCCGCTTCGGCTTCGATCTGCGCGCCGTCGGCCAGTCCGAGTCGGCCGCCGCCGCGAGCGGTGTCAGCGTCAAGAAGATGGTCGTCACCAGCATGATCCTCTCGGGCGGTATGGCCGGGCTGATCGGTATGCCGACGCTGCTCAACGAGAGCCATATGTACAGCAACGACTTCCCGCTGGGCATCGGCTTCACCGGTATCGCGATTGCGCTCCTCGGCCGCAACCACCCGATCGGCATCGCCCTCGCCGCGCTGCTCTGGGGCTATCTGGAGCGCACCACCAACCACCTTGAAGTGATCGGCTACGACAAGGAGATCCTCGGCGTGCTCCAGGGCGTCATCGTCCTGTGCGTCGTGATCGCCTACGAACTCGTACGCCGCTACGGCCTCAGGCGCCAGCAGCAGCGGGTCGGCGCCGAACTCGCCGCCCAGGCCGCCCAGGCTGTCAAGACCGAGAAGCTGGAGGTGGCGGGATGACTGCCACGACGACCGACACGCCGCCTCCGGCCGCGCCGAAGGCCACGGCCGCCAAGCCGCCCGTACGCCGCAGGCTCACCGTCGCGCGAGTCCTGCTGATCATCGCGGGCGCCCTGATCCTGCTGTCCGCCGTACGGATACTCACCGGCGCCGACCAGCTCACCTCCACGGGCCAGATCAGCGCATCCCTCGGCCTCGCCGTGCCGATCGGTCTCGCCGGTCTCGCCGGTCTCTGGTCCGAGCGGGCCGGCGTGGTCAACATCGGTCTCGAAGGCATGATGATCCTCGGCACCTTCGGGGCCGGCTGGGTCGGCTGGCAGACCAATCCCTGGCTCGGACTGCTCGCCGGTGTCGCCTTCGGTGTCCTCGGCGGACTGCTGCACGCGGTGGTGACCGTCACCTTCGGTGTCGACCACATCGTCTCCGGTGTGGCCATCAATCTGCTGGCCCTCGGCGTCACGCAGTATCTCGCCAAGATCTTCTTCAACTCCGGCGAGGCGCTGACCAAGGGCGGCAATCCCAAGCAGTCGCCACCGGTCGACTCCATCCCGGACGTCACCGTTCCCGGGCTCTCCGACGGTCTCACCTCCCTGGCCAACCACCACTGGTTCCTGGTCTCGGACCTCGCGGGCATCCTCGGCGGTCTGGTCACGCATGTCTCGGTGCTGACGGTCTTCGCCGTGGTGCTCTTCATCGCCACCTGGTGGCTGCTGTGGCGGACTCCGTTCGGGCTGCGTCTGCGCTCCTGCGGCGAGAACCCGATCGCGGCCGAGTCGCTGGGCGTCAACGTCTACTCGTACAAGTACGCGGCCGTCGCCGTCTCCGGTGGTCTGGCCGGACTCGGCGGTGCCTTCCTCGCGACCGTCCCGTCGCACATCTATCTGGAGGGCCAGACGGGCGGGCGCGGCTATATCGGTCTCGCCGCGATGATCTTCGGCAACTGGCGGCCCGGCGGGCTCGCCATGGGCGCGGGCCTGTTCGGCTTCTCCGACGCGCTCCAGCTCCGCAACGGCGGCGAGACCGTCCACGCGCTGCTGCTTCTGCTGGTCGTGCTGCTGGTGCTGCTCGCCGTGTGGAAGGCGTACCGGAAGGCGATGATCCAGGCCGCCGCGAGCGCCGTGGTCGCCGTACTCATCCTGGTCTGGTACCTGCTGACGGACACCGTGCCCGAGGACTTCGTCGGCGCCACGCCGTATGTCGTGACTCTTCTGGTGCTCTCCCTGTCGGCGCAGCGGCTGCGGATGCCGAAAGCTGATGGCATGCGCTATCGCAGAGGACAGGGCAAGTGACCACCGCCGCGCCGGGCGCGGGCGTCGACTGGGAGACCTTGCGGGCCGCGGCCCGGGCGGCCATGGCCCATGCGTACGTCCCGTACTCGCACTATCCGGTCGGCGCCGCCGCGCTGGTGGACGACGGCCGTACGATCTCCGGCTGCAACGTCGAGAACGCCTCGTACGGCCTCGGGCTGTGCGCCGAGTGCGGGCTGGTATCCGCCCTCCAGCTCGGCGGCGGCGGCCGGCTCACCCACTTCACCTGTGTCGACGGCACGGGCGAGGTGCTGGTGCCGTGCGGACGGTGCCGGCAGCTGCTGTACGAGTTCGGCGGCCCGGAACTGGTCCTGGAGACACCGGACGGAATCCGCACGCTCGACGAGATGCTCCCGCAGGCCTTCGGCCCGGGGCATCTCACCTGAGACCCGGCCCCGGCACCGCCGCGATCCGGCGGGCCGGGGCCGTACTGCTTGTATGTCGTCGCACCGCCTGTGTAAGACCCGTATGACCTGTACGACCCGTATGACCTGTGTACGAAAGGAACGCCATGGACGTCATCTCCGTCATCCGCGCCAAGCGGGACCGGGGCGAACTGAGCCCGGAGCAGATCGACTGGGTGATCGACGCCTATACGCGAGGTGAGGTCGCCGACGAGCAGATGTCGGCGCTGGCGATGGCGATCCTGCTCAACGGTATGAACCGCGCCGAGATCGCCCGCTGGACCGCCGCCATGATCGCCTCCGGTGAGCGCATGGACTTCTCCGCGCTCTCGCGGCCCACGGCCGACAAGCACTCCACCGGTGGAGTGGGCGACAAGATCACGCTGCCGCTGGCTCCGCTGGTGGCCGCCTGCGGCGCCGCCGTACCGCAGCTCAGCGGCCGTGGTCTCGGCCACACCGGCGGCACGCTCGACAAGCTGGAGTCCATTCCCGGCTGGCGGGCCCTGCTCACCAACGCCGAGATGCTGGAGGTCCTGGAGACCACCGGCGCGGTCATCTGCGCGGCGGGCGACGGTCTGGCTCCCGCGGACAAGAAGCTGTACGCGCTGCGCGATGTCACCGGCACCGTCGAGGCCATCCCGCTGATCGCCTCCTCGATCATGTCCAAGAAGATCGCGGAGGGCACGGGCTCGCTCGTCCTGGACGTCAAGGTCGGCTCCGGCGCCTTTATGAAGACCGTCGAGGACGCCCGGGAACTGGCCGCCACCATGGTGGGCCTGGGCACCGACCATGGCGTACGGACCGTGGCCCTGCTCACCGACATGTCCACGCCGCTCGGTCTGACGGCGGGCAACGCCCTGGAAGTACGGGAGTCCGTCGAGGTGCTCGCGGGCGGCGGCCCGGCCGATGTCGTGGAGCTGACTCTCGCCCTCGCGCGCGAGATGCTCGACGCGGCGGGCCTCAAGGACGCCGATCCGGCGAAGGCGCTGGCCGACGGCTCGGCGATGGATGTCTGGCGCCGGATGATCGCGGCCCAGGGCGGCGATCCGGACGCGGCGCTGCCGGTCGCCCGGGAGCGGCATGTGGTCACCGCTCCGTCGTCGGGCGTCCTCACCAGGCTCGACGCGTACGGTGTCGGCGTCGCCGCCTGGCGGCTCGGCGCGGGCCGTGCGCGCAAGGAGGATCCGGTGCAGGCGGGCGCGGGCGTCGAACTGCACGCCAGGCCGGGAGACGAGATCACGGCGGGCCGGCCTCTGCTGACGCTGCACACGGACACGCCGGAGAAGTTCGACTACGCGCTGGAGGCGCTGGCGGGCTCGTACGACATCGCGCCGCCCGGCACCTCGTACAAGCCGACTCCGGTGGTGCTGGAGCGCATCTCCTACCCGGTCGACTGATCCGGGCCGGTCCGGGCCCGTGGCCGACCCCAGGGGATGTCAACGACCCGTCCGGGTGAACGGGACCGGTGGACCCACAGCGGCCCCGTCAGTCATGCTGGGATCAGTGACGTACCGATTGGAGACCGCCAATGAGCGCACTCACTGTCGACCCCCCAACGGCCCATGGCCACGAGTGGGACGACCTTGTCCGACTCTGGGAGGAGACGGACGCACCCGAGGGCAGCAAGGTGGAGATCATCAAGGGAATCGTCACCGTGGCACCACCGCCGTCCAACGCCCACAACGATATTGCCGATACCGTCCAGCGTCTGCTGTACACCGTGATCCCTTCCGACTGGGGGATCTACCAGACGCTTGGGGCCGCGGTCCCTTCCCGAGACGGCCTCTTCATTCCCGACTTGGTCGTCACACCGAAGGCGGTGCTCCGGAGCGAGCCCGGCAAGTTCATCCCCGCCACCGCGGCGGAACTGGTCGTCGAGATCACCTCGAAGTCCAACGCGAGCCATGACCGCATCACCAAGACCGCGAGCTATGCCCAGGCGGGTATTCCCCTCTATCTGCTCATCGACGCCTGGGCCCCGGGCGGTCCGACGGTCACTCTCTTCGGGGAGCCCACGGGCGAGGTCTACAGAGTGCACCAGGCGGTGAAATTCGGCGAGGACATCACATTGCCCGATCCCTTCGGGCTGACCATCGAAACGGCCGCCTTTCCGCTGGACTGACGCATCGGGGAGCCCCGATGAGTTCGCCCCGATGAGTTCCGGCCATCAGGGCGGTCTCATTCGGCGTGGACGCCACAGAACCGATCGTTCTCGTCATCGCCGGCCGGCTCACCCCGGCCGATGTGCCGCGCCTGTGCGAGGAGCTGACGGCACGTCTGTACAGCACCGGCG
>NZ_FMDK01000170.1 GCF_900091995.1 Streptomyces sp. MnatMP-M17 | reverse complement strand
TCAGCCCCTGGGACGGCCGCCAGTGGCTGGTCACGGCCGGCCACTGCTACGGCGTCGGCACCCATGTCTACGCGGCCGGCGGCAACTACATAGGCCAGGTCAAGTACCAGCTCCCGGCGATCGACTCGTCGTTCATCGAGGCACCGACGAACCGCTACACCTGGGACGGCCTCGACGCGGCGGGCTACAGCCGCTATCTGAACGGCGTGCGCAATGTCGCCGTCGGCGACTTCACCTGCCAGCTCGGATACAACTCCAAGGTCGTCTGCAACATCAGAACGGTGTATTCGGGCAATGTGAGCTGGAACGTCAACGGCACGACCGTATGGGGAAGTTACGGTGTGCCGCACTACGGCGGCATCGTCGGCCGGGGCGGCGACAGCGGCGGTCCGGTCATCTACATCAACGACACCGACTCACGGCAGCTCAACGGCATCGTCAGCGTCGGCTACGGATGCAACGCCGCCCAGGAGTGCAGCACGGGTCTGGGCTGGGTCGATGTGTGGTCGATCTTCAACGGTTTCTCCATCAAGCTGAACCCGTCCTGACCGTCCTGAGCCGAACCCGTCCTGATACGACAGGCGCGTGGCCCCGGCCGAATCCGTCCGGCCCGGGGCCACCGCCCACAGTCGTCAGAACGAGTTCGGATCTATCTTGCCGGTCACCAGGCTGGTGAGGAACTGACGCAGCGTGGCGGCCGGTACGGGCTGCTCCTCGCCCGCCGCCCGCTCGCCCGCCGCCCGCCGATCGGTGGCGGGCACGACGGGTATGTCGAAGCCCGCCCTGAGCTGGTATCTGATCGGCAGCGCGCGCAGGCCCCGGACGAAGGGCGAGGAACGCCATGGAAGCCGGTCCACAGGTACCGCCAGTTCGAGGTGCTCGAACTGCTCGAACAGGGACTCAAGGGCCAAAGTGGTGATGGTGGTGGCGAGTTCCCGGGCCGGGCACTGCCGTGGGCCCGCGCCCCAGGAGAGATGGGCACGCGTGCTGGTCGCCCGGTGGGCCGACGTACCGGCCGCGAAGCGTACGTCCGTGTGTGTGGCGGCCGTGGCGATCCACACCGGTTCGCCCGCCCGGATGATGTACTCGCCCAGCCGCTGATCGGTCACCGGAAATCGCGGTACGAAGTTGGCCAACGGCGGCTTGCGGAGGGCGACATGGTTGACGGCCTCGCGGATCATGCCGGCCGACAGACTGGCGCGGGCGCGGCCGTCGCCGGTGATGATCTCGACGACGGAGTTGGCGATGAGGATGCCTCCGTGGTCCGCGATCATGCCCATGAGCATGGTGAGTTCATGGGCCAGCTCCGCGGCCGTCAGATTCGGCCGTGCGGCCAGCAGATAGGAAGGGAAGTCCTCGCCCGGCCGGCTCCGTTTCTCCTCGCCGAGCCTGCCCATGGCGGCGAGGACACGCTCGGAGGCCTGGGCCGAGGCCGGTCCGGCGTCCAGGATCCGCCAGATGTCCATGAGGGCTTCGTCATCGAGGGAGCCGGAGGCGCCCAGCAGCTCGCCGGCGACCATCAGAGGCAGCGGCCGGGAGAACTGCGCGGCCAGATCCGCGATACCCGATCTGCCGCCCTGTGCGAGGAGTGTGATGAGGTCCTTCGCGGTACGGCGGATGTTGTCCTTGAGCCTGCGGGTCTGCGGATGGCCCGGATCCTGGAAGGGCTTCAGCGCCGCGTCCCAGGCGGCCCGGTAAGCGGCATGGTTGGGACCGCCTCGCGCCATCATGTTCTCGGCCACCAGCGCGGGAGCGACCGGCCAGTCGTCCGGAACACGGCCTTCGTTACGCGCACGCCAGTGCTGTATGCCCTTGGGCCACATCGCGTCGTTCTGGAGTACGTGCAGGGCTTCCGGATATCCCAGCACCAGCCACACGGGCACACCCAGCAGATCCACCGGGGCCACGGCGCCGTGCCGCTGACGCAGACGTTCGTGCACAACCTCCGGGCTGTCCTGGTACTCACGCCCGAGCAGAGGCTCGGCCGGCAGTGACTCCAAAGTGACGTCCGGGGTGTATCCCCCGCTGACTCGTTCCACGTCGGTCTCTTCCTACAGTGCGGCTCACCGCACCACAAGTCGGCTGGCGGCGCGGCGAACTGAGTGGCCGTCAGCAAGCAGCACACAAGCCTGACATGGTGTGATCGCCGCCGGCCGACCAGTCGCGTCACACACTGCTACGGAGCGGACACATTGCCAAGCCTGTTCAACGTCAAAGCTTGGACAACAAATCCCGCCGGACGCGGATCTCAGAAGACACGGATCGGGATCTCGGCCGGGGCCGCGAGCAGATCGGAGATCTCGTCGTCCAGCCGGACCAGAGTGATGGAGGCGCCCGCCATGTCGAGCGAAGTGCAGTATTCGCCCACGTAACTGCGGCGGATCCCGATGCCGCGCTCGGTGAGCTGCTTGTGCGCCAGCCCGTACACCAGATACAGCTCACCGATGGGAGTGCCGCCCAGGCCGTTGACCATCAGGGCGACACCGTCGCCGGAGGTGTAGGGGAGATCGTCGACAACAGCGGTGACCAGCTCCCGCACCATCGCGTCGGCGGGCCGGAGCTTCTCGCGCCGCCGACCGGGCTCACCATGGATGCCCACGCCCATCTCGACCTCGTCCTCGGGCAGCTCGAACAGCGGCGATCCCTTGGCCGGCGGAGTGCACGCGGTCAGTGCCATACCCATGGTGCGGGTGACGGAGTTGACCTTCGCGCCGATCCGGTGCACCTCGTCGAGATCGGCTCCGCGCTCCGCCGCCGCGCCGACGGCCTTCATCACAAAGAAGTTGCCCGCCACACCACGGCGGCCGACCGTGTAGGTGGAGTCCTGCACGGACACATCGTCATCGATGAACAGCGTACGGACGGTGACACCGTCAGCCTCGGAGAGCTCTTCGGCCATCTCGAAAGCCATCCGGTCGCCCGTGTAGTTGTTGACCAGCAACAGCACGCCCTTGGGCGACGCGACCAGCTTGACCGTCTCGTACACATAGTCGGTGGGCGGCGCGGAGAAGACATCGCCGGGACACGCGGCATCGAGCATTCCTCTGCCCACGGTCATGGCATGGGCCGGTTCATGTCCTGATCCCGATCCCTGGACGATGGAGACCTTGTCCGCGCGCGGTGCGTCGGCGCGCATGATCAGGTTGTACTCGGGGATGTAACGGAGGCTGTCCGGGTTGGCCAGGGCCAGCCCTTGCAGCATCTCGGGCACATAGTTCTTCGGATCGTTGACGAACTTCTTCATGAGGATCGCTCCTGGATCTCGACGCTGAGGCAGGGACAAGGACTGAGGCAGGGAGGACAGGGCCGGTAGGTCCGGATCGGTTCCGGTCGGCCTGGAGGTCAGACGCGCCGCGCCCATTCGTCGGCGATCCGCTCCGCGATGACCGCGACAGCCACGGCTCCCGCGTCGGGCGAG
>NZ_FMDK01000058.1 GCF_900091995.1 Streptomyces sp. MnatMP-M17 | reverse complement strand
GACAACGGACACATGGCATCACGATGAGAATCCCGCTGGACATCGAGATGAGACTCAGCATGAGGATGTCGGGGATCCAGGGATGCGCGATCACGTCGTAGCGGGCGCCCTTGCGGGCCTCGTCCAGCAGTCGCATCGCGTCCGGGATCGCCCGCTTCACCAGCGCCGCCGTGGCTGCGTCGACGTCGCCCCGGTGCTCGGCGAGCGCGCCCTGCACGGCCTCGCGGATCAGGTCGACCGGACCGGACGGCTCCTGGAACGCGCGGCGGGCCGGGCCCTTGGAACGCTCCGTCGCACGCGCCGGACGCGCCGTGCGCAGCGGCACTTTCGGGGTCTGCGCGGTGGACTGTTCAGCTGGCCGGGCCGGCGCGGCAGCGGGGGCTTTGGCGGCGGTGGGCCGGCAGTCAGCCGGGGTCAGGTGCTGAGCGAACCCTGCCACGCGTTGTCCGGCCGGACAGCCGCACAGCACACACGGCTCGGGTACGACGAGCAGCTCTACGTCGTCCCCGTCCTCATCCTGGCCCGGGGCCGGCGAAGACGAGGGGGTGACGGTCACGGCTGTGCCTGATGTGAGGGGCTGCTTCGTAACCGGCGCCGCCGTCGTCTCGGTGTCGGTGGCAAGCTTGGTGTTCAGTCCGTCCAGCAGGTACGCGTATTTGGTGCGGATCTCGCCGGCCGGGTCACGGCTGCTCTCCCATCCGCTGAGGGTGGACGGACTCACGCCGAGCGCGCGTGCCACCTGCGCCTTGGACAGCCGAGCCCGCTCCCGCAGCTCGCGGCGTACCTGACAGGGCGGGAGTTCAGCCTCCGGGCCGACGGCATCAAGCAGCGAGTCGATTGCGTCGAAGTCGCTCACCGGCTCGTCCCCTTCGCTTCGGTCCGGACGGAACGGCGCCTGTCGGCGGGCAGCGCCTCGCACGCTCTGGTCGGACCCGCCAGCAAGTCCAGCGCACCGATGCCGTAGTGCTCGGCCAGGACGTCGACGTCGCGCAGGCTCCAGGAGATGGCGCCCGACTGCCGGCGCGACACCTGTGTCTGCGTCAGCCTCAGCACCCCCGCAACCGACCGCTGCGATTCACCCGTTACCTGCATCAACGCGGCCACCGTCAGTCGCAGCGACTCCTCCAAGCTCAATCCCATGCCACCACCTTACCCGAACCATGCAATTTTCGCATCTTAGTCAGCTTTTCACTATCAATGATGCAGAAAAGCTTTCAGCGTTCTGAAGGGGCTGAAGGTTCTCGGGCACGCGGGTGTCAGCGATCCAGGCCGCCCCGATCACGCGGAATCCGTCGGGCCGCGCGCCGGGCTTCCCGATTCGCCTGGCGCGCCTCTTCCACCACACGATCGGACAGGCACCGGGGGGGCACACGAGGTCCACGACACGGCGGCGCAGGACCCGGCGCAGCCCGAGCCCGGGCGGTGGCGGCCACCCACGGCAGTGGCGGCGCACCGTACACACTCCAGTGCCCAAGAGCGCCCCGACCATGGAGACGTTGCCAGCGTAGTTAGCCAGGAGGAACGCCATCTGCGCCCGGCGGCCAGCCGGGAACCGGGCTGCGAACTCGGCCTGCTCCTCCCGGCGGAGGAAGGCATCGTGGCGCTCGCAGCGCGGCGCCTTCCTGTCGTTCCGGGCGATGCCCGGCGAGCTGATGTTCATAGCTCAAGAAGCCTGCCGGGGGCCGTCTGTGGACAGCGGGCGGCCACTGCGGGCTTCTCGCATGCGCCGTCACCGACAAGGGCAGCCGCCCGTCCCGGATCATTGCGATCCGTACCGCTGCCCCCCGTGCACCTTCCAGCGGAGGCTCCGAACGCCCGGAACCCGCCCTGAGCATCACCACGGTGGCTGAGGACCGGCCGATGCTCCTTCCGGATGCTCGTTGATCCAGGACAGGCCGCCGATGTCGAGGCGGCGCCAGGTACGGGTGACGGCTACGTAGGCCAAGCAGGCATCCTTGTCGTCGATCCGACGGGCCGTCCCCTGCCCCGTGTCGTGCGGCGGGCCGTCGGAGGGTGGGGTGAGGTCGTCGGCGATCTTCACCTGTGCCCATTCCCGGCCTTTGGCCTTGTGCGCGGTGAGACGGTTACCTCGGCCTGGTCTTCGGGGGCGAGATGGTCGACGGCGGTCAGGATGGCGTCCGCGCCGTGGGTATCGACCAGGTCGACCAGGGGTTGCAGGTCACGGCCGGCGGGGTCGTAGGCGGCGTAATCCTGCAGATCGCCCCAGATCGTGAACAGCACCAGTTCGGGATGCGTGGTGCGGCGTCCTTCTTTGAGGTCGCGGGCGGCCAGGGTGTTTGTGGCAGGTTCCGTTGGGCTCTGGCACAAGTTCCGTGGTCCGGTGACGCTGGGTGGTCGTCAGGTCAGAAGGATGCGCTTGCGGAGGAGCGAGAATCCGGCTCGTCCGTAGGTCTGCCGCTTGAGCATCTTGATGCGGTTGACGTTGCCTTCGACGAGGCCGGAGTTCCACGGCTGGGTGAGTCCGGCTGTGACGGCCTCGATGTCGCGTTCGAGGCCGCGGGCGAAGGAACTGATGCCGGGCAGGTCTTCCGCGCTGGCCGCGGCGATCCACTCCGGTAGCTTCTCGCCTTCGAGACTGGTCAGCATCCGCGCGAACGAACGGACATGGCCGAATGCTGCGTCCAGCTTGGGGCAGGCAGCGAGTACTGCCTTGAGCTGCTGCTTCTCGTGTTCTCCCGAGACCGTCGGGGTGGCGGGTGATCCAGCCGGTGAGCCGACGCACTGACGGTGGTCCCGGCGCGATCCAGGCCGGGGTCTGGCCCAAGTTGTGTGAGCCGGTGACGCTGGGTCACGCGAGGAGGACTCGTTTCCGGAGGAGCGGGAATCCAGCCCGGCCGAACATCTGCCGTTTGAGCATCTTGATCCGGTTGACTGTTCCTTCGACGGGGCCGGAGTTCCAGTCGGTGGTGAGTCCGGCGGTGACCGCGTCGAAGTCGCTTTCGAGTCCGGCCGCGAAGTTGCTGATGCCGGGCAGGCCGGCTGTCATCGCCTCGGCGATCCATTCGGGCAGGCGCAGTCCGTCGAGCGTGGTGAGCATTTCCGCGAACGAGCTGGTCAGTTCGGCGGCGGAGGCCAGTTCCGGGATGCGGTCGAGGACTGCCTTGCGGCGGAGCTTCTCCTCTTCGGTCAGGGTGGCCGGGTGCCGGGTGAGCCAGCCGGTCACCTGTCGTACTGACGGTGGTGGCGGGGCGGGTGTGAAGCCTTCCCGCAGGGGCAGATCGCGGCGGACCCAGTCGCAGACGATGGAGTAGTGGCCGCGGAAGCCTCGGGCGGTGATCTCCCGGAAGAGGGCGAGGACCGTCACTCTTCCGCTGGTCTCGGCCCAGCGTGCGGCCAGGTAGGGCTTGAACGGATCGAGCTTGCTCGGGAGCTGACGCTTGCGGCCCTTGACCATGTCTTGCCAGGAAGCGGCGCGGGCGTATCGCTGCACAGTGTGTCGGCCCCAGCCCAGATGCTGGGCGACGGCCCGCAGGCTCATGCCCTGGGCGAGGAGTTCGTGGACCAGAGCGTGGTGCATCCGGGCCCGCTCGGCGAACTTGCCCGTCGGCGGGTCCGTTTCATCGTCCCGACCAGAGGCTTCTCCTTTCGGCGTCTCCCAGACGGGTTCCGGCTCGGGGACCGGCAGCGGCAGGTCACGCAGGCCGGAGCGATGGGCGGCCACCGTTTTCTCGACGGCGGAAGCGAGGTTCTGCCAGAGGTGGAACCGGTCGGCGACCTGGAGGGCCTGGGGCGCGGCGGTGTCGGCCGCTTCGGCGTAGGCGCCGGCGCGGTCGCGGCAGATGACTTCGATTCCGGGATGGGCCGCGAGCCAGGGGGCGAGGGTGGCGGCGTCGCGTTCGGGGAGCAGGTCGAGGACCTGGTGTGTCTCGGCGTCGATCACGACCGTTCCGTAGACGTGACCGCGGCGCAGGGCGAAGTCGTCCACACCGACGGCGCGGGGCTCGGTCGGTGCCGGGTCGGGCAGGTCCATCACCCGCCGCAACAGCGTATTGCGACTGGTCACGATGCCCAGATGAGCAGCGAGGCGTGCACCGGCCCGCCCGGCGAGCGCCAACCCGACCTTGCTCATCGTGGACCGCAGACGCTCGGTGGTCCGGCCATGGCGCCTGGTCAGCCCCGGCACCTGCTCGACGAACGTGTGTCGCGAACAGGCCGGAGTCGCGCAGACGAACCGGCGGACCCTCAGCATCAGCACACACGGCTTCCCACCGCAGGCAAGATCCGTAGGGAATCGCTGGTAGGAACCGTGAACCTGAGCCGACCAGTTCTCGCACGCCGGACAGCAAGCAGCACTCGCGGTGCACCGTGCCTTGACGCGTATCGCTTCGCCGTCCGTCTCGACGGACGTGATCACAACCATCGTGTTCGAAGGGAACAACAGCTCATGCACCGCAGAGGGATCTTCGCTCACGGCGACCGAATGTCGAGCACGCCAGCCATACGAGGAGCGAATTCCGGGCGACCTCCGGGCCCCTGCAACATAGATCAACAACTACAACGAGTAGCCGCCTCACACAACTTGGGCCAGACCCGAACAGGGCCTTCGTCTGTTCCTTCTCGCCCCAGGAGGCGAATGCCGTGGC
Source organism: Streptomyces sp. MnatMP-M17 (assembly GCF_900091995.1). Lineage (GTDB taxonomy): Bacteria > Actinomycetota > Actinomycetes > Streptomycetales > Streptomycetaceae > Streptomyces. The sequence goes on along the minus strand of NZ_FMDK01000058.1, from coordinate 15,807 downwards.
GGTGACCCGCTGCGGGGTGCGCCGACGGCGGATTTCCAGGTGTGTTTGGCGTAGGCGAAGGTCCGGTCGTACTCGACCAGGGCGGGGAGTTGTTCCGGGACAGCGGGCGGGGTGATGAGTTCGGTGCGTCCCTGGCCGGCGGTGGCATGAAGCAGGCCGCGTAGTTCCTCGGACAGGACGGGATAGCCGTCGGCGTACTGGCCGAGGGTGGGGATGGTGCGGGTCCACAGGTCACGGCCGGTCTGCGAGGGGGATCCCATGACGACGGCGTCGGGCCAGTGGACGCGCAGCGCCTTCCACAGCAGGACGAACGCGTCACGGATGGTCGCGGGATCAGCGCCGTCGGAGTCGAACCACTCCCCCACCGACCGCATCTCCACGTGCTGTTCGCCGCTGACGTGCTGGTAGCGGCCGACGGGGTTGCGAGCATGGACGAAGTACCCGGCCATCCGGTCCTTACCGCGCCCGGTGTCAGTGCGCCAGCTGGCGGCAGGAGCATTGAGCCAGGCGGTGACGGCGTCCCTGAGATAGGGGTAGCGGCCGGCGTCGCGGTGCCAGGGATCACCGGCGATGATGTAGATCCGCTCCACGCCTTCGGGCACGGTGTGGAAGACGGCGTCGAGGATCTCCCCGGCCGAGGCGGTCGGCAGGTCAAGGCGGGTGGTCCGGTCGCGGTGGACCAGCATGCCCGTGGTGGTGTCAAGGAAGACGGTAGAGCGGGCCTGCTGGGTGAAATTGGGGTGGGTGGAGGCCAGGTTCGCCGTGTGTCCGAACCAGCGGTCCCCGTCAGGGCCGTCGGGGATGGACGGCAGGACGCGGGACTCACCCAGCGCTGCGGGTACCGGTACGGCGGCGGCCTCGGGCGCAGGAGCAGCGGGCGGCTCGGGTGCCGCTGCTGCCTGAGGCGTGGCGGGAGCAGGGGCTCCGGTGGCCTTGGAGGGTGGTGGTTCGGCGGCAGCCGGTGCCGGTGTCTGCGGGGCCGCAGAGTCCGGGGTCCGCGCCTCGGATGCGGCGCTGGCCGGATACGAGACGGCGAAGGCCGAACGGATCGCGTCTGCCGCCGGACTGAGCCTGGCCGACGTGGTTGCGAGTTCCCCTGCCAGCAGGGTAACGCCGGGTACTGACAGCCGTGGGTGGCTGCATTGGGAGCGAAATGCCTCGGCGCCGTGCAGGTCCCGGTGGAGGCGGCGTCATCAAGCACATGCTTTCGCTGGAGTCCGTGTTTCAGGACGGCAAGGCCTCGTCCCTCGCGGCCAGTTCACACCGCCCAACGGACATGCTCTGAGCAGTTCTGACCGTGACCGCCCTGCGCAGGACGGTCACAGTGAGCGGTAGTTACACGATCGAGCAGCAGCCGTCGAGATAGCACACCCTGCGGAGGCGGTGGAAGATCAGTTCTCTGCCCGGGCGTCGACGTGGCTTCAGGGAAGAGACGGAGTCTGTTTCCAGATGGGCGTGCCAACGCTTGTGGTCCAGCGTTCGCTGTCGTGGAGCATGCTGGACTGCCGGAACAGATTCTGGCCGAACACGGCTCGTGCGGAGCGCTCGACGACGTCATGGCCCGCTCTGGAGGCCCACCGTTGTTTGGCAGCCCCCCTCACTGCTCAACGAACCAAACTGCGTTGCCTCCCTGGACCCGCCTCAACCACGCCTGAACGGCAGAGAGTTCGTGGAGAGCCCGGTACTCGGAGACGGGTACACCGGGTTCGGCGAGCGGCACGGAGAAACGGACCGATGGCGACACCGGCACCGCGCTCCGTGCCGACTCAACAGGCCCCCAAACTTGTGGGCACTCCAGCGGCCGACTGCGTTGCCGTCAAATATACCTAGAGAAGTTAATGACACCAATCACCCGAACTCTCCAGAGAATTTCTCTGCGAATTTTCGATACGACTGGGCATACATGTCACCCGAACTTGCCACGCGCTCTAGTTCGCTTTCGATGATTCGTCGAGCCTCTTCACGATCCCCATTGATGAGATGCACGATCGGCAAAACCTTGGCCCGTTCATGCTCCACCAGCAACCCTACATCGCCAACGTCGCGCGAAAATACATCCCAATCGGAATAGGTAGCGATGTACGGCTCCCCATACTCACGCACGGCGCCAGCCAAGGATTTAGCCACTCGTTCGATATCTCCACCTTCAAGGAACTCCCAGAACCGGAAGGAGTTCTCAGGCATGAGATAGCCGAGAGGCTTAGAAATCACCGGCATCGGCTTCTTCGGCACGTCATCGCGCAGCGTGAGGAGAATCTTCTCAAGATGAGCGAATCGGACACCCACCACAGGGTTGATCTTGAACAAGCGAGGGAGCCCATGGGTGGCCAAGTTGAGGCCGATCCACCCGCCTGCCTCGCCGCCCCGTTCCTGGAGAAAGGCTCCACCGCGCTTCACGAAGCCGAGCTGAGCCAAGGCGACCTGGCAAGCGGCAAGCGCCTCGTTCTTCAACGAAGACACCCTGCCTCCTCTCAATCATCAGCGGCACAGGCCGCTGAACTTGTAGCCACCATACCCAGCAATCCTGACTTCGTTTGCACCGAAGCTGCCTTGCAGGCCGGCAGCTTGGGCGTTAGGCCCGTACCAGGTCCCGCCATTGGCCTCAATTGAGGCATAGCCCCCTTTCCGTCCTTGCGGCTTGGTGAACATGGCCCGCGGGCCATTCTTGGCATCGAACAGATGAAGCGCTCCATCCTTCTCTGCAACGACATCGAAACGAATATTCACTCCATTCGCAGCCGTTGCGCTGATTTCCGTGCCGCGAATCATGTAGCCATTTGCCTCGAGCTCAGCAATCAATCGCTGAGTACCTTTGTCACCCTTCGCAGGAGATCCCGGTCCACCAGCATTGTGGACAAGAATCGGCATCTCGCCCGCCAGCACATAGTACGTGTGGAGCTGCTCGACAGTCAGGTTGTACATTTCTGCCGTGCCGGCCCTGTTTTCGATGCCGAGGAGCTGGGCATGGCGGCCGTCGGCTGTGTTCAGGGTGTGGCCGATGGCGAGTTGGCCAGCAGGGATCCACGTGCGAAGCGTGTCGTCCCAGAAGGGGTGACCGGCCGTGGTGTGGATTTTGGCTGTTTTGTTGTTCTTGTCGCGGATGGTGAGGTCGATGAGGTCGTCGTCGCGATGAATCAGCTGTGCGCTGACGGTTCTGTTTCCTTGGCGTTTCCCTGTTTTAGGATCAGCCGTTGCGACCTTGTCCCCGGGTTTGATTTTCCCGATGGGCTTCGCCTGCCCGTCCTTCATCAGCACGCGGGTGGCGGGGGTGAAACTGCACAGGGCTCTCTCAGTTCTGGAAAGTGCGCGAGCGAACCGCACGGAGCCACCCGCGATTGGTCCGATGTCGAGAGTCGAGATGGCCTCCCCCGTGATGTAACAAGCGCGCTCATCATGGGTTGCTACGCACTTGGCCCAGGGAATTACGACTGTCGCGTCGCCGAGCGCCGAGAGCATTTCCCTGAGCATCGACTTGTCGGCATCTATTTCCGCCTGTGTATAACAGACGTCAAACTTCGAACTAGAACTGAATCCGTTCCCGAAGCATTTAGCGGGAGCAAATAGATAGTCGTAGGCCTCCTTTATTTCCTTTTGTTTCTTCTTGACTTCCTTCTCTTCCTTCTGCTCTTTTTGTTCTGCTCTGTAGGCTCCGTCGGCCTTTTCCTTTTCGACTGTCGGAGAGGTTTTGTGGTTGCAGAGTTCGGGGTTGATGTCGCACTTGGTGCGGCCTGTGGGGTCGCTGTAGGTGACGGGGTTGTTCTCGGTGTAGCTGTATGCGTTGAGTTGCTGGGGGTCGGCTGTGTCCATGACCGGGTCGACGCTGAGGAAGCGGCCTGTGTCCGGGTCGTATTCGCGGGCGCCGAGGTGCGTGAGGCCGGTGGTGGTGTCCTGGGTTCCGCCGATGAATCCCTTCTGCCCTGGCCAGGCTGTGGGCGTAGTGCCGCGTGGGGTGCCGAAGGGGGTGGAGCGGCGTTGCTGCATGGCCAGGTCGGTGGCTGTGATGGCCAGTTCGGAGGTGCCGTGGTGGTCTCCGATGAGGAAGGAGAGTTTGTTGTCGTCGGTGCGGATGGCCTGGTTGCCGCCGCCGAGGTCGTAGTAGCGGGTGGCTTTGGCCTTGGTGGCGCCCTTGGTAAGGGTGAGTTCGGTGGCGCCGAGGTAGAGGGTGGTGTCAGTGGCAGTGCGGGAGATCAGGCGGTTGCCGTCCACGTCGTAGATGTAGGAGGCGAGGGTCTTGGTGCCGCCGTTGCCGTCGTCCTGGGTGACTTTGGCCAGGTGTCCTTCGACGTCCCAGTCCAGGGTCTGCTTGTTCCCGTTGATGGTGCGGGTGGCTGTGTTTCCGGCGTCGTCGGGGGTGTAGCTGCTTCTGGAGGTGCCGTCGGGGCCGACCGTGTCGACCTGGGTGAGGAAGTGCGGACGGGTGGCTTTGGCGTCGGGGTAGGTGTAGGTCTGCTGGACGTCCTTGGCGGCAACACCCGTTTTGTCGTGGAGCGTTTGGGTCTTCCGGTTGCCGCTGAGGTCGTAGGTGTAGGACAGCCAGTACGGGGCGGGCCCGCCGAGGACGGAGCCGCTGGGCTTGTCTGCGCAGGTGGGGGTGGGCTGGGCCCAGGCCTCGGTCAGGCGGGTGAGGTAGTCGTACTGGAAGCACTGGTTGTCGGTGCCGTCACGTGAGACGTCATTGATGGAGGTGACGTTGCCGGCCTCGTCGTATCCGTAGGTGGAGGACTTGTCGACGCCGGGCACGTCCTCCCGGTCGACGCGGGCGTTGGCCAGGCGCTGGGTGCCCCACTGGTAGGTGTAGGTGGCCTCGGTTCTCTTGCCGCCGCTTTGGTAGGTGAACTGCAGCGGCTTGCCTGTGTAGCTGTAGGTGGTGTTGGTGAGGTAGGTGACTGCGCCGGTGCCGGACAGGGTGACGGGGCGCAGTGTGGCGTCGTAGGTAGGAGTCAGGGTGTCTGCGGCAAGGGAGCCTGCTGCGGGGTAACTGGTCGACTGGACGGTGCCGTTGGCGTTGTACTTGATGTTGGACTGGTACGAGCCGGCCAGTGCCTCTTCACCGGTGACGGAGGGAATGGTGGTGGTGATCCGGTTGGGCCGATAGAGGGTGTCGTAGATGTTGTATGTGGTGGTGTAGGCGAGACCACTGGCTCCGCCGATGTAGCGGGTGGCGGAGGCGAGCTGGCCCTCGTAGCTGGACGGGTCCCAGACGTGCTTGGTCAGCAGGGGCCCGGACGCCTCGCCGTCGTGGGTTTCGGTCTCGCGGCCGAGTCCGTCGTACACATGGGTGACGGTCCGCTGGCGGGCGTCGCGGGTGAAGGTGAGCAGGTTGCGGTCGTCGTAGCCGGAAGCCGAGTCACCCTTGTCCGGGTCGTGGACGTCGGTCATGTTCCCGCGCTGGTCGTACGTGTAAGTCCACGTGTTACCGGAAGGGTCTGTCAGTCCTGCCAGTCTGCCTGCGGGAGTGTAGTCGTAGTGAGTGGTGTCCGGCGCACGTCCAGGGGCATTGGCGTCGTACTGCAGCAGGTCGGTTGTATTGCCTCGGGCGTCGAAGACGGTGGTGGTGGGCGTGGCTCCCTGCGGCGGGGTGACGATCGTCCGGTCGCCGCCGTAGTCGGTTCTGGTGGTGGCCAATACGCTGCCGCCGTCGCCGTTGCCCGCCACCTGCTGGGACTTGGTGACGCGCCCCAGGCCGTCGTAGGTGTTCCACGTCTGGGTTTCGACCGCGAGTGCGTCATCGAGGATAAGCGGGTCTGCCGAGGGGGCGAGCGTGTTGTAGTACGGCGCGAAGGATTTCGCTGTCATGCCGCGCTCGTCGTAGAAGGTGTCGCTGACCAGGCGGCCGCCGTCCGGGCCGGGTGTCTGACTCTGGCGGGGGCGCAGGAATCCGTCGTAAACGGTGTAGGCGGTCTGCTGGGCGCTGTCGCTCTTGAGGGTTTTGGTTGCTACCGCGACGGCGTTCTTGTCGGTGATGGTGTAGCTGAACTCGTAGTTAGGGATGTCGTTGTTGGCCTTGGAGCGGTTCGGCAGCCAGACCTTGAGTTTGCGGCCGAGTGCGTCGTAGGTGGTATCGGTGCGCCTGTTGTTGGTGTCCAGAACAGTGACCGGCAGTCCGCGCAGCGTGTCGTAGGTGGTCGTGGTGGTCTGCGAGGTGGCGGGGGTGCCCGGCGTGGCGGGTGGGCTGGTGACGGTGACGTTGGTGGGGAAGCCGCTGGTGGGGCTGTAGGCGGTGGTGGTGGTGCGGCCATCGGTACGGTCGGTGCGTACGGGGGCGGTGGTTTCGGTGGCGGTGACGGTGCCGGTGATGTCGGTGACGGTCGACGTGCGGCCTGTTGCCGTGTCGAATGTGGCGCCTGCCTCCGTGTAGGTGGCGGTGGTGCCGTCGTGTGACTTCAGGGTGGCGGTGCGCGAGGCGTCGCCCCTGATGGGAGGTGTGCCGTAGGCCTGTCCGTCGTAGGCGGTGCGGACGTCCGCGATGACGTCCTTCGCCCGGTTCGGCATGGTGTCGCAGGCGACTGCCACGGTCTCCACGCGGGCGGTGGTAGTCAGGATCCAGGCGGTGGTGTTGTCGGCGTAAGTGATGCGGGTGCACTGGTCGTCACGGGAGATGCTCTCGTCGCCGAAGTCATCGGTCCGTGTGATGCGCCCAGCCGTGTTCTCGAAGGTGTTGGCCGAGTGGGTCTTGCGCCATCTGCTGCCGGCGCCGTCGTCGAGGGAGGTCCAGGTGCGGGTGCCGGCGGTGCCGGTCAGGTTGGCGGTGGTGGTGCCCCAGTCGCGGACTCGTTTGGCCGTCTCGTGATGCCACGGCGTATTGACGGTCCTGATGAGGACTTTGCCCGCAGGACCGCTGTACTGCTCGGTCTTGTACTCGAAGCCTGCGGCGGAGTCGTGGTCGGTGATGGTGCCGCCGTTGCCGTCGGGCACGGTGACGGGGTCCGGCTTGCTTTTGTCTCCGTCCATGCCGCGCAGGAAGTAATGATCGGTCTGCGACTTCATGCCGACCGGGTCCTGGCCGCCCGTCTGCTCCCGCACGTGGCCGTAGCCGCGCCAGGTGGACCAGGTTTTGTACTTCTGCTTGGTGAGTCCGTCATCGTCGTCGTAGTGCCAGGCCGCGCCGTCGAGGTAGGAGTAGCGCGTGACCATGTCCGGGGAGGTTTTGGTGCGGTCGGTCTGGGTGACCGAATCGACGACGTACTTGTTGAACCACTGCAGTGAAGGGTTCTCGTCACCCTGTTTGGTGAAGTAGACGGGATAGCAGCGGGTGGTGTTCGACTCAGGTGCCGGCAGATGGGCCGGATCGCAGGCGGCATCCGAATAGCCGACGTTGAGCTGCCCGCCGGATTCGTCGACGACCTGGGACAGGCGTTCCTTGATGAACGGCGCGGTGCCGTCGCCGAGGGTGTCGAGGCGGTTGGCACGCTGGTCGTAGCCGAAGGTGACCTTCGGTAGCGTGATGTTCGGGGTGGTTGATTTTCCGGTGTGCTGGATCGACTTCAGCAGGAGCTGGTAGTCAATGTCGGCCATGCCCCAGCCGTGGTCCAGGTGCCAGGTGTCGATCGGGGTGTATCCGCTGCTGTCCGGCTTGAGGACCTGCGTGGTCACGTCGGTCAGGCGCTTGCGTGTCCAGAAGGTCGGGGACGCGGACTTGGTGCAGTCGGCTCCAGACGCGCAGTTCAGGTCCCAGGGCGTGTCGTACCAGTAGAACGCCTTGCTGTCGATCGTGGAGGCGTCGCAGGTCACGCCCGTCTCGGGCAGGCACCGTTCGGTGGAGGTGAAGTCGACCCGCGCGAGGGCTTTTGCCGAGTAGTTGGTGGTGTTGCGCAGCCCGTAGTCGATGTGGTCGAGCGATCCGCCGCGGTCGTAGGAGGTTTCGTCCTCGGGCTTGAGGTTGCGGGCGTAGGTGTTGGTTTCCTTGTTGTAGAAGTAGCCGATGGAGTTGCCGCGTGCGTCGACCGCGTAGTCGAGGTTCCACCGCCAGGCCTGCTGGCACCAGGATTCGGCGAAGGTCGCGGCGTGGCACGGCTCGCCGGTGTCGTTGCCGAAGACCGGGACGGTCCAGGTGGAATTGGTGGTGGGGTTGCCCGAGGCCCAGCCTTCCAAGCGGTTGTAGCCGAAGTAGTAGCGGGTGCCGTCCGTGGTGGTGACGCGCCAGTACTCGTCATTGCGGGCGCCGTTGGCCCGCACATCGGTGGCGGTCCCGCGCAGGCGGTCGACCTTGGTGCCGTCATCGCCCCTGATCTTGAAGGTGTCGGCTCCGGTCGGGATCAGCTCGCCGGCGTGGCCGTTGAAGGAGATGGACGCGTTGTCGTAGGCCCAGCACAGGTCACCCGGCTTTCGCCCGTCGGCGTTCTTGACCCCGTCGTCCGCGCACGGCTTGTAGGCGCGCTCGATCGAGCCCGACCACAGGTTGAAGCCGTCACCGGCCCATGAGGACTGATTGTTGGTGTTGGAGGTGCGGCCGTCGATGGCGCCGGAGGAGTACGACATGCTCACGGACGGAGCGAACTTGCCCGGGGTGCCCGGGACCGGCATGTCATACGACCAGGAGAAGTCTCCCGCGTTCAGGTCCGTGTTCCACGCCGCAGACGGGGAGAGGGATGTGGCGGCGTAGTCGCCGCGGTCGCTGGAGGTGCCTGCGGTCAGCGCGAACAGGGAGCTCTGGCTGGAGGCGGGCACCGTGACGGAGTCGGCAGTGAGGGTTTGCGTGGACAGGTCGTTGCGGGTGGTGATCGCGCTGGGGGTGGTGCAGCCCTTCTTTCCTGGGGTGGTGGCCGCGCATGCGGGCAGCCGCACCAGTTTCACCCGGGAGGCGTAGCTGGCTCCGTATGACTGGGCGAAAGCCGAGTAGTCGATGCCGATCCTCACCCGGTCCCCGGTAGTCGCGGAACGGCGCTGGAGAGAGAAGAGCATGCCGTCGACGCCCGCACGCCGGGCTGCCTGGTGGTCCAGCACCTGGACCATGGCCGCGCCCGTGAGCGGTGCGACGGGTGTCCTCGCGCCCTTGGGCGCGGCCGGAGCCGTCAGTGAGACTGGTGTGCTTCCCGCTCTGACAGCCGCAGTTCCGGCACCTGGCTGGAGCGTGACTGTGGCGGAGGCGGCCTTCGGCCAGACCGGCTTGGGCGCCTGCCGGGGGATACCGGGCGCGCCCTTGGTCACGCGGGGCAGCATCTTGACCCCGTGCCCGCTCAGAGGCTTCTCCGACGCGGGGACCTTCGGCATGTCGTCGGCCTGGGCGGCCGGGGTGAGGGCACCCTGTAGCAGGGTGCCGATCAGTGCTACGGAGATCATCACGGCGATTCTGCGCCGTATCCGGGTCCGGGTCTTCGCTGCCATTCCTCGCTCCATCTTCTATGCCCGTCCTGAGCCGCGTGGGACGCACGCGGTCGGTGCCCCTGCGACGGGGCATCTCGCTTGAAATGACCTTGATACAGATGAAGTTGGCGCTGCTCATGGCCCGGTCGCGGGCCGATGCGGGAAGAGCCGGTCAAGGCCCGGGGCTGGTGGCCAGGTCGCCGCCGTTCGCGAGATTGGCGATCTGTGTCTCGCTCAGCACTCCCTGGAAGAGCCATACGTCGTCGATCACTCCGGGCCAGTACTCACCGAATGTGCCTGCGGCCCTGGCCCGTCCGAGTTGGAGGCCGCCCCCGGCGTCGAAGGGTGTCACGTTGCTGTTCCAGGAGACGTGGCCGGTGCACGCTGGATCGTCCTGGGAGCCGTCCTGGTCGCTGTCGGAGCACACGACCTGCCGCAACTCTCCGTCGACATACAGCCGCATCTGGTCGGCGAAGGCGTCATACACCACCGCGATGTGGTTCCAGCTCGTGTTGTTCTGAAAGTTCGAGTGCTCAGCGACGGGCCGGCTCGCGGCTGTGGTGTCCTTGTCAGGCATTTGCAGTTGCCAGGTGCCAGCGTTCTCGGGATCTGTCGTGTCCGGCACGTAGCGCACTACGAAGCCGGATTCGACGGCTCCAGCCTGGGACATCACCGCTACCGGATGATCCGGCCGGCCGGCCGTGCTCACCCAGGCAGCCGCTGTGAAACTCTCCGAGGTGTGAACCGGTGACGTGGTGGTGTCGGCGTAGGCGCTGGAACCGTTCAGGACAAGTCCGCCGGTGCCCACGTAGTTGGAGTTGCCGGTGGTGTCGATGGCGGCCTGACCGCGCAGCGTCAGCCCCCGGTTCGCCGAGGAGTCGTCCGGTGACACCGCCGGGCTTCCTGTTGTGGCCGAGTCAAGCTTCCAGCGTCCTTCGACGACGGGGTGCAGGGTGAAGAGGTCCTTGATCTCGTCCTCGGAGATGACACGGTCGTACAGGCGCGTGTCATCGAGGTCTCCCTGGAAGAACCCGCCGACCCCGGTGGGGTACGGGGCCGCGCCGAGGGTGAGAGGGCCTGTAGCGTTCCACCGTCCGGTGAACGGCTGAGTCGACCGCAGTACGCCATTGACGTAGAGCCGGATCTCGTTCGCGTCCATGTCGTGGACCCCGACGATGTGCGACCACTCGCCCAGGCCACCGGCCGCACAGTTGGTGTGCGCGGGGCACGCCGCGTAGGTGGCCCGTACATAGGACGAGGACGAGGTGTCCTCGGCGGCGCGCACGAAGACCCAGCCACCGTACGCCGAGGAGTGGTAGATCTCGAAGCCGCTCTGTTCCTTGCCGCCCTGGGCGGCGATGGTCATCGCCTTGTCCGCCTTGTCCTTGGGCAGGCGCGCCCACAGGGAGACGGAGAAGCTCTGGTACGTGTCCAGGACAGACTGCCCCGTCTGGGCATAGCCGTTGGTGCCGTTGAACGTGAGGGCGGTGCCCTGGGCACCCTTGCCGCCGAGAACGGTCCCACCGTGCAGGTTCGCGGTCACCTTCTGTCCGTATCCAGCGATGGATGTGGCCGAGGCGCTCTCGTCCATCGTCCAGACCGCTTTGGCCGGGCGGCCCGTGGTGACGGGACTCCCGCTGTTCAGCGTGGTCACCTGGGCGTCGGTGAGCGGATAGTCGAGGAGTTGCACCTCGTCCAGGTCACCCGCGAAGTAGCCGCCTGCCTTGCCGGCCAGATGATTGGCGCCCAAATGCAGCGACCTACGGGCGTCCCAGGCGTCAGTGGCGCTGTACGCCGTGGTGGCAACGAGTTTGCCGTCGACGTACAGCCTCATCTGATTCGCGGTCTTGTCGTACACGCCGACAAGGTGGGTCCACTGGCTCACCCGCGCCTGGGCACAGGCGGTGTCTCCGGCGGGACAGGCCGGCTGGGCAGCGCGGACCGTGCCCGCGCCGGACGCCGCGTCCGCCGTATAGCGTACGAAGGACCAGCCCCCCAGCGCCGAGGAGTAGTAGATCTCAAGCCCATGGGTGTTGTTCCCCGCCTGAGCCACGGCGGTCATGGCCCGCCCCTGGTCGGTTCCTGGCAGCTTCGCCCACAGCGATACCGAGAAGCTCTTCGAGGTGTTCAGAACCGGGGAGAGCGTTGTGGCCTCTCCGTCCACACCGCTCAGATGCAGTCCGCCGCCGGAGACCCCTTCACCGCCGGCGCTCACTCCTCCGGACAGGTCCGCCGGCCAGGCTTCGCCCTGCCCGCTCACCGCGGTGGAGCCGCCCGGCTCGTCCAGGCCCATGGACAGCCGGTCCGGCTGTCCGGCGCGCACCCGGAAGTAGTACGTTGCGATGCTGCTGCCGTTGCCTGCGGAGTCGAACGCCTGCGCGGTGATGAAGTTGACCCCGGACTTCGTCGGCATGAAGCTCGTCGTCTTCGCGACGCCGCCCGAGGTGGCCAGGGTGTGCGCACTGGTCGGATCGCTGTTCACGCCGAACCAGTACTTCGTCACATCGGTCTGCGTCGCGTCGATGGCGAAGGTGCCGTAGCGGCCCACGCCGTCATGCCACGGATCATCGGGGTCCTCCGCGGAGGACTTCGGATACTCGTCCGACGCGATCCGGGGCGCGGCAGGCACACTCGTGTCATAAACCATGGCGCAGTCCGTCGCGGAACCCTCGTACGACCACGGAGACCACTGGGCACCATCGTAGGAACGCACGTGCCAGCCGATGGTCACGTTCTTGGTGATGCTGGACGGCATCGTCACCGAAAAGTCCGAACCAGACTTCTTGGATGTCGACTTCGCCGACGTCCACCGCGGAATGCGGCCCTTGCCGTCGCCAGCGTCCCACGTCGCCTGGAACTGCACCGCCACGCTGTCACCGTCAGGGTCGGTGACAGCGTTCGCGCGCAGCGTGGGCAGAATCCGTACACGCCGCGCCGTCGAGGAACAGCTCCCGCCCGGGTCCTGGCTGAGCTGCGACATCTTGATCTGCGTGGGCGGCTTGTTGTACTGCACGCGCAGGTAGGCGTCATCAGAGAAACGCTTCCATGCGGCGGGGTCGGTCTCGCTCTTGGCACGGAGCCCGAAGGTAGTGGTGGACCAGCCGTTGGCGGCAGCCTGCTGCACAGCCCGCAGCGCCCAGAACTCCACGTCACCGGCCGGGCAGCCGCTGCCGTATCCCTTGGCCTCGGACCGCGTCTGCTGCAGGTCGGCCCAGAACCCGCCCGCGAGCTGCGAGTTCCATGTCGTGGACTTGGACACGCCCTGGGTACGCCACAGTTCCACATCCGTCTTGGTGCAGCTGTCGGAGTGTGTCTCGCGGACCACGAACTCAGCGGAGAGGATCGTCTTACCGGCAAACTGCGAGGTCGGAATCGAATAGAAAAGACGCTTGACGTCCTCCGGTGCGCAGCGCACGTCTCCCGGGCAGTAGCCCATGCCAGCGTCGGCATCGCCGTTGAAGCGCCACTGCGGCGACGATGCCCAGTAGCGCGAGACCATCGTCCAGTTCGACGCCTTGGGTGAGTACCACTGCGGGTCGATGTAGACCGGGTACGTCGCTTCCTTCAGGAGTTCCTGATCAGGGGTGAGCACGATAGCGTCGCCATCGGCGGTGACGTCGACACCGATCGGGGCGACCTTCGCTGCCTCGCCGGGGCCGCTGGATGCTGCTCCCTCGGCGATCTGGGCCGATGAGGCGGCCTTCCGGGGGGCGGTTCCGGTGCCGGTCCCGGTGCTGGAGTCCCACATCATCGGCTGCTGCGCCTCGAACACCGGTCCGCCGGAGCCCAGGTCGGTCGCGACGAGCCCGCCGTCGGAGGTCTCCGCGACCGTCATGCCGTCGGCGCCCACTGCCATGCGCAGCGAAGCGAGCCTCGGATCGGCTCCCGCCTGCGCCGACTTGACGACCAGGGTCTGGGCGATGCCGTCGATATCGGCCCGCACCTGAAGGTCCACATCCGGCAGAACCGACGGATAGACGGCCGTCGAGCCGTCGATCACCGGCTCGGGCAAGGGTGTTGGCCAGGACAGTGACAGCTCGCGGCCGGCCCGCTCCAGCGCCACCAGCGGCGCCGTGGCACCGCCGCCCGAGAACGTGATACCGACGGACGCCACAGCGGGAACGACGGAACCGTCGGGCCGCTTCCGCAGCAGCGTGTCAATGTCCCGCCACTCACCATCAACGCGCGTCCGGACCGGACGGAGATGCTCAACCGCCTCCAGACGACCGTCAGACTTGGCATACACCTCACCTGTCTCAGTACGCCGCGAGATCACCTCGATGTCCTGCCCGGTCTCCTCGGCCTTGGCAAGCGCCGCGGCCTCCGTAGCGGCAGCAGCCGTGGCAGGAACACTGCGGGATCCGCTCTCCGTCCCCGGAGCCGCGGTGACAGGAGTAGCAGCCGCCACTGGGGCAGCGGTCAGCAGACCGGCTACCAACAGTGCACTGAACATCCCCCTCAGACCCCGCCCCGGATGCTCACACAGACGTCTGCCCACGACACTCCCCCCAAGCCCTTTACATGTCCTGCACATGCAAGACTCAGGGAATGTAGACGCCCCTCGCGGACTCGTCCAGATCAATTAATTCAGGGCAAACCATCACCTTGATCACCAAAAGCAGGAAGTCCGCAAGGCGTGATTCATTTAACATGTGAACAATTAGTGTTCTTAAGACGAACTTTGAGCCGCCTGGCGGGCAAAGGTGCTCCGCCGGGACACCCTGGCAGCGGATCCCGTCCTCCCGCCTTCCGTGCAACCTCCCTCGTCACACCGCGCCTGACAGCGACTCTGGTCGTGGCAGGCCACGAGAGACACCCACAGGGCAGCACGGCTTCAGCACAGAGCCGTCTGTACCGAGCCGGAGATCACGCACGGACAGCCGAAGCAATGTCTTCCGGCGACGCGGAAAACCCCTGCCAGCGTTCCTCTTTTCCGCAGCAGCGGGAATCGGGCCCCGGCGAGAAACAGAAACTGCACGCACAACCGGTTTCGGCCGCTGCCGCTGCCGCGCGAGGAGAAGATCAGCGTCGCCATCGCCTCCAACGAATCGTTCGGCAAAGCGCACATGTTCCGGCGAACCCGTGCGAGGCGCCGCCGAAACATCACGGGTTCGGTGGCGGCAGACGTTGCTGCCTCCTGCGGGACGAGGAGGTTCCGCGTTGACGAGAGCCACCTTCACCGGGAGGTAGACGTCCCCAGGTCAGGAGAAGTCGGAGCACTTCCCGAGCATCCTTGCGACGACTCGGCGTGCGGGAAAACACGGCAGCCAGCGCGACGACGGCGATCAGTCCGACGTAGACCAGGCCAAGAACTGCAAGTTTGATGGGAAGGTTCGACAAGAACGGCAGAATCGCCGCCATGGCATCTCCGTCAGCGCTGTTGACCTCCGCGCTGACAGGGCGGCTTACCGCAGCAAAAAACGCCCCGGTCCAACGATCATGATCGCTGGCCGGTTCACCCGGTTTGAGTTAGGTGCCTGGTCCGGGGTCCGTTAAGGCTGTGTGCCCTCCGGCGGTCACGAGCCGCCTGTCGGGCAGTCCCGACGAGAGCTGTGTTCAGAATGCCATGACGCGACGCCCCATGACGGTGATTCGGCTACTTCGAAGAAGGGCTCTCCTCGGAAAGCCGCCCCGGATCGACGTGGTCGGCGAGATAGATCATGGTGGCTTCGGGGTCCATGCCGAACGCGGCGGCCACGAGTTTGGGATCCATGCTGTTGACCAGATCCAGCAGTCGAGTGCAGCGGATCACGCGGGGCGGGTGGCCGCAGGCGTCGAGGACGTGGCTGACATAGGTGGTGGACGCCGGTCCCCGGCCGGACTTCGTCTGTCGGGTGACCATCACGTGGGGATTGTCAGCCCGCTGGCCTTCGCGGTGAGCCAGACAGCGTTCCAGCACCGCCCATGACGCTGGATCCAAGGGGACCGGATGCGGACGGTCGCCGAGTCGGGCAGTCCGGGCACGAGGGTCGAGGTCCACGGTCTGCAGCATCCTGACCTCACGACTTGAGGCGCCGTGCAACAGGGCGAGCATGCCCAACAGGGCCTCGTGCGGGTGGACGGCCGGACCGGTAGTCCAGCGGCGGAACAACACCCGTTGCTGGTCGAGTGTCAGCGTCGCTCCGGTGAAGCCGCTCGGCCCTCGGGCCGTCAGGCCGTGGGAGGGATCGACGAGCACGACCTTCCGGGAACGTGCGAAACGGAAGAACTGGCCGAGCACGACGAGGCGACGCTTTCGGGCCTTGGGCGAGTGGGCGAGGAAGGCTTCGACATCGTGGACGTCGGCCAGCGCCCAGTCCTGCTTGTCTCGTTCGCCAGCGAGGAAGCGGGCGAGGTCGCGCAGGATGGCCAGTGCCGCCTCGACGGTCGCATCGCTGCGAGGTCGTGTTCCGGCACGGCGGGCCCTCTCGCGCGAGCGAAGCATGAAAACTGCGAATTCATCCACCGATGGCCGCAGGGGCTCGGGGACAGCATCGATGCGACGCTGTCGGCGGCCGGCCGCGA
>NZ_FMDK01000029.1 GCF_900091995.1 Streptomyces sp. MnatMP-M17 | reverse complement strand
GGTCCGCTCGCGGCCGACCCGGAGGCGGTCGCGGGGGGCGCGTGGGTTGAGGGAACGCCGTCGTGGACGGTGCGCGTGGATGTCGCCCGCGACGGGACGGCGACGGCCGCGCTCGATACGGGCGAGGGCGGGCGCGCGGACGGTGCGCGTGGCGTACGGGGCGCGGCCGGCGAGCTGACCGGCGACGACGCCCTTGTGCTGTTCACCTCGGGAACCACCGACCGGGCCAAGATGGTCCCGCTGACGCATGCCAATGTCGCCGCCTCCGTGCGGGACATCTGTGCCACCTACGAGCTGGGACCCGGCGACGCGACGGTCGCGGTGATGCCGTTCTTCCACGGCCACGGGCTGTTCGCGGCCCTGCTGGCCTCGCTGGCCAGCGGAGGATGCGTACTGCTGCCCGAGGGCGGCCGGTTCTCGGCGCACACGTTCTGGGACGACGTACAGGCCGTGGGCGCGAGCTGGTTCACCGCGGTCCCGACCATCCATGAGATCCTGCTGGACCGGTCGGCGGCCGAGTACCCGGGCCCGGAGCTCGCGCCGCTGAGGTTCGTCCGCAGTTGCAGCGCTCCGCTCAACGCGGCCACGCAGCGTGCGCTGGAACGTACGCTCGGCGCGCCGCTGCTGTCCGCGTACGGGATGACCGAGACCACGCACCAGACGACCAGCGAGCCGCTGCCGGAGTGGGGGCCGCTGAAGCAGGGATCCGTCGGCCGGACCACCGGAGTGGACCTGCGTGTCGTCGACCGGAACGGGCGTACGTGCCCGGCCGGCACCCAGGGCGAGGTGTGGGTGCAGGGTCCCACCGTCACGCGCGGCTATCTCGGCGATCCGGACGGGACGGCGGAGAGCTTCACCGACGGCTGGTTCCGCACCGGCGATCTGGGCTCGCTGGACGAGGACGGCTGTCTCTTCCTCACCGGGCACATCAAGAACCTCATCAACCGCGGCGGCGAGAAGATCTCGCCCGAGCATGTCGAGGACGTGCTCGCGGGCTGTCCCGGTGTGTCCGAGGCGGCCGTGTTCCCGATTCCGGACGCGCACTACGGGCAGCGGGTGGGCGCCGTCGTGGTCGTACGCGACGGCGAGATCCTCGGCTCCGGGCAGATCCTCCAGTACTGCCGCGACCGGCTGTCGCCCGCCGAGGTGCCCGACCGGCTGGAGATCGTCGCGGCACTGCCGCACACGGCGAAGGGCGGACTGGACCGGCGGGAGGTGGAGAACCGGTACGCGGAATCGAAAGAGCGCCGCAGGTCTTGAGCGCGGGACTGGCCGCGGGTCTATCTGACGCGGTGCTCGGCCGGGAGCGGCTGGTCGAAGAACTCGTCCAGTGACAGGCCGGTCGCCGCGTTCACGAACGCCCGCGCGGCGATCGATCCCGGAGTCGCCGCGTGGATCGCGACCGAGACCTGCGCCCTGGCGTCCGGGGCGACCAGACGGACGGCCCTCGGCCTGCCGATCACCGGCATCGCGCGCAGCCAGGTGTGCGGCACGATGCTCGCCCAGTCGCCGACGCCCACATGCGCGTAGAGGGAGGCGACCGAGTCCGTCTCCACCTGCGGTGTCACCACGACGCCGCTGTCCGCGAACACGTTGTCGATGAGCTGGCGGATACGCATGTCGGGCGTCAGCAGCGCGAGCGGCAACTGGGCCGCGTCCGCCCAGGTCATGGTGTTGGTCTGGGGCATCAGCTGGTCGCCCGACGCGAGCAGTACGTACCTCTCCTGGTACAGCGGCACCACTTGCAGGCTCTCCCGGTCCTCGGGAGCGAAGTGCGCGATCGCCGCGTCCAGCTCGAACTCCCGTAGCTGGCGGTGGAGTTCCCGCGCGGAGAGCCGGGAGCGGACCTGGACCTTGGCCAGCGGATGCGCGCCGCAGAACGCGGCGACGGGCAGTGCCAAGGTCGTCGACGCCGTGGGCTCCGTGCCCAGCCGCAGTGTCCCCGTGATGCCCGACTGCACGGCGGCCACCTCGGCCTTGAACGCGTCCTGCTCGGCGAGGATCCGCTTGGCCCAGACGACGAGCCGCTCGCCCTCAGGAGTGAGGCCCTCGTAGTTGTGTCCCCGGTTGATCAGCGTGACGTTCAGTTCGCGTTCGAGCTTGGCGATCGCCGCCGAGAGCGCGGGCTGCGACACATAGCAGGACTCGGCCGCCCGCGCGAAGTGCCTCTCTCTGGCGACCGCCACGAAATACTCCAACTGACGGAACAGCATCAGCGACTCCTCCCTGCCTCGGCACTCGGCACCGCACGGAAACCGGACCACGGGCTTCCAGCGCTCCGGTGACACCGTGAATCATCCCACTTGATCAACGTCCGAACCGCCGCCGCGGGTGCCCGCCGCCGTGCGCGGCGAGGTGCCGTGGTGTCGCGGTGCGTGTTCGCGCGGGTGCCGGGTGCCCTCGCGGGGAGCTGGAGGTCATGGCTGGTGAACGTGTAAAACCGCAGCCCATCCGGGCTATCATCCGCTCTACACACCTGATTGCGCACCGCCGCGCCGGCCGTGGATTTCCGGCACCGGAGAGTTCTCCCGCGCTGGTTTCCCGTGCCGCGTGGCCATGTCGCCCTGTCCGAGGGGAGCGTTCCCGATAGCACTTCGCATCTGGCTCAGCAGCGCAGGGGTCGCCGCCACCGAGGTGGCCCGGATGTTGCGTGAGAACCCCGACGCCACCGATGTCCGTATCTACGGCTCCAACATCAGCCGGCACGCTCCCGCGCTCGCGGCCTGTGACGTGAGCGAAGTCGAACCGCACCGGGTGAGCAACGCGGCCTACGCCGAGTTCGCCCTCGACTTCTGCCGCCGGCACGCCATCGACGTTCTGATACCGCCCAGGCGACTGGACGCGCTCGCGCCCTACGCCGACGCCTTCGCCGCGGACGGCACAAAGCTCATGTGCTCACCGGCCGCCGCGGTCTCCACACTGACCAGCAAGAGTCTGACCTACGAGGCCGCCCAGGCGATCGGTGTGCCCGTACCGCCCTGGTGGATCGTCTCCGACGGCGAGCAACTCCGCGCGGCGGCACGGCAGATAGCCGACGCGGGCAGCATCGCCTGTGTCAAACCCGCCGGAGAGTTCTCGGCGTTCGGCTTCCGCATTCTCGACGACGAGCCTCTGCGTATGAAGGATCTGCTCGCACCGGCACGGCCCGTCGCCTCCGTCGGCGCGGTGGCCGACGCGCTGGACCGGGCGGCTGACCAGGGTGAGAAGGTTCCCGAGTTCATCGTGATGCCGTATCTGGACGATCCGGAGGTGAGCATCGACTGTCTCTCGGCCCCGGGCGGCGACATGGTCACCTGTGTCGCCCGGTCCAAGGACGGGCGCTACCGCCATCTGCTCGACGCTCCTGCTCTGACCGCCATCGCCCAGCGCCTGGTGAGCCATTTCCGGCTCGCCTATCTCTCCAACGTCCAGCTGCGCCACTGGCACGGCCGGCCGATCCTGCTGGAGGCCAACCCACGGGCCTCCGCCGGGATCTTCCAGACCGCCTTCGCCGGAGTGAACCTCCCGTGGGCCGCGGTACGTCTGCTGCTGACGGGCGATCCCGGCCGGCTGGCACCGCTGCGGCTGGGCGGCCGTGTCGCCGTCACCGAATCCGTCATGGCCGTCGGCCCGTCCGAGCCCGTTCCGCTGCCCGAGCCCATGGTTCCGCCCGAGCCTCTTCTCCCGCCGAGGCCGGTCGTCCCGCCCAAGCCCGTCATCCAGCCCGAGCCTCTTGCCTCGCCCGTGCCTGCCGGGGCAACTGCCGTCAGTGCGGCGCCACTTGTTTAGCTGCTGAGTTCCCGACCAGTCGTCCGGACATGAGAACGACGGTGGAGGGCACCGCCCTCCACCGCCCTCCGTACGAGGCTGACTGTGACCTGGGGTCACAGGATGAACGCCTGCCTGGTTGCGTCCGCGCGTCCCGAGCAGCATGGCGGGGCCGGACGGTCCCTGTCGCCGCCGGAGCCGCACGTGGCTTCTCCCGTACGGCCCCCGACGGCCACCGGGATTCCCCACGACGCCCGAAAGGCAGTGATCCCCTTGAGCGGTCCCCCGGACACGCACGGCCCCGACACCGCATCCGAGACCTTCGACCGACTGCGGTACGCGGGCGTCTTCGCCCTGCTCTTCCTCTTCGGCACGGAGACCTTCCTGGTCTCTCCTCTTCTGCCCACCATCGCGGAGGACATCGACGTCAGCGAGGCCGCCGCGGCCTCCAGCGTGACCGCGTACGTCCTGGTGTACGCGGTCTGCGCGCCGTTCCTCGGTCTGCTCAGCGACCGTTTCGGACGGCGGCGGACCCTGGTGGCCGGTGCCGCGCTCTTCCTCGTGTCCAACGCCATCGCCGCGCTCTCCACCGGGCTGGCGCTGCTGATCGTCTCGCGCGCCGTCGCCGGTCTCGCCGCAGCCGCCGCGGGACCCGCGATCTGGGCCCATATCGCCGAGACCGCGCCCGACCGGGTACGCGGCCGGGCCCTCGGCCTCGGCATGGCGCTCTTCTCCTGCGGCCAGGTGATCGGCGTACCGCTCGGCGCGGTGCTCGCCGGCTGGGCCGGCTGGCGCTCGGCGTTCCTCGCCATGGCCGTGGCCACCGCCCTCGCGCTGCCTCTGCTGCTGCGCCAGCTCCCGGTGAGCGCCGGCCGGCCGGCCGAGGTCGGCGCGGTGAAGGCCGTGCTCGCCGGATGGAGCGATCCGACGCTCCGCAAGGCGCTCACCGTCAACACGGTCTTCCACGCGGCCAATCTCGGTGCCTACACCTTCCTGGGCGCCCTGCTCGTCGACCGCTTCGACCTGTCCGTCTCGGAACTCGGACTCGTCGGCATCCTGGTCGGCGCGGGCAGTGTGGCCGGCTCGCTGCTCGGCGGCCGACTGGGCGACCGGGCCCGCGCCGCCGGAGGCAACCACGTACCGCTGCTGCCCGTATGGGGAGTCGTGATGGCGGCGGGCATCACTCTGTCGGCCTGGGGCCCTGGACTGGTGCTCGCGCTCGCCGGAGTGGTCGTGTGGTTCGTGGCCAGCGGCGGCTTCGTCACCGACCAGCAGACGCTGGCGGGCACCGTCAATCCGGAGCTGCGCGCGACCTCCAGCGCCTGGCTGACCTCGACCATGTACGCGGGCACCGGTATCGGCGCCTGGGCGGTGGGATCGTTCGCCGAGGTCACCACCGGCACACTGATCATCGGCACCGGTCTGGCGCTCCTCGCGGCGCTGGGCGCGCTCACGGTCGGCGCGGGCCTCCGCAAGGCCGTACGGCAGGATCAGCCGGCCTGACGTCCCGCGCCCGCGCCCGGATCGACGGACCGCAGAGGCCGCTCGGTGAGGGCTCCCATCCGGGCGCGGTCCGTGGCGGACGCCGGTGTGAAGAGCAGCACCAGCGCGCTCGGATCGTCCACCGGGTGGAAGGACGAGAGCGACAGCTCGATCCTGCCGATCCCGGCCGGCTCCACGACGACCGTACGGGCCGTCAGCTCCGCCACCGAGTGGCATCCCCACCAGTGGCGGAGCTCCGGCGCGTCCTCGTCAAGACGCCGGTAGACCTCATCGGTACGAGGATCCTCCAGCGCCGGGCCCGCCTGTGCGCGGAAGTGCTGGAAGACATTCATGGCCAGCGGCTCCCAGTCCCGCAGGACCGTCCGCAGCCGCTGGTCGGCCACCATCAGCCACATCAGATTGCGGCGGTCCGCCGGGACGGTCTCCGGGCTGCCCCACAGCGCTCCCCACGCGGCGTTCCAGCCCAGCAGATCGAAGTACCGGTCCAGCAGGACGGCCGGACTGGCCGTCCAGGAGTCCAGTACCGGCTGGACGGCGGCGGCAAGGCCACCGCTGCCGCCGGCCTCC
>NZ_FMDK01000761.1 GCF_900091995.1 Streptomyces sp. MnatMP-M17 | reverse complement strand
CTCGAACCCGAACTGGCGCCCGACGTCGACATCACCAAAACCACCACCGAAGCATCCGGCAGCTTGAGCTTCGGCGGAAAGTTCAAGAGCAACGGCAAGAGCGGCAAGGACGCCGGGAAGAGCGACGGTCCCAAGGACCTCGGCAAGATCTCCGGCGAGGTGCTCTCCGGCACCATGACCGAGGATGTCGTGGTCATGCGCCACAACACCGGCCAGAACGCCGGGAAGATCACCTTCATCTACACCTTCACCGTCAAGGGCACGGCCGGCGTGATCGGCCAGGCCACGGGCGAGAGAATGCAGCAGGTGGCGGTCACGTACGACGCGGCGGCCTACGACCAGGAAGAGGAGGACGGCGCCGCGCACCACCCGGAGAAGCTGACGATCACCACCAGCCAGGAAGCCGGGGAGGGTTCTGGCTTCAAGGGCGAGGCGGGCGCCAACGCAGGTCCCGTGACGATCGATGTCGGTGGCGGCGGCGGATCCACCGAGTCGGAGATACACACCGAGTCGGCCGAGCTCGTACTCACCGACGACGCGGACAGCACCGCCGTCGAGGACTGGCTGCGCGGAAACGGCGACCCGGCGAAGAATCCGCTGCCCTCGCCGTCGGACGCCGCCAAGGTCCCAGGACCGGACGCCAGCCCGCTCGAACGGCTCCTGCACGACAAGGGAAAGCTCAGCAGGCTCGACTACAAAGCCAACACCGACTGGTGGAACGCCTCGCTCGGCATCGGCTTCGGTGTCTCCGCCGGACAGTTCTCGCTCGGTTTCAAGCTGTTCGGCATCGAAATCACGCACGAGAGCAAAACCCAGACCATCACCGGCGACCCCACCTACGCCACCGGCCCCAAAAACGGCGGCGCACGCCCGTGGGTGGAATGGAAGAACTGCACCCAGACCAAACCCATCCCCACCTGATGGCGCCGCCAAGCCGCCGCCCGGGACCGGGAGTTCGATGAGAACTGCCCGGCCCCAGGTCCCGGATCCTCCGGTCACGCGGTCCCGTTGACCGTCAGCCAACACCACCAGGCACAGTCAACGCCCGGATCTCGCTGTACGGCGAGTAGTTGCCGTCCGTGTCGTAGGTACGGGCCCGGTACTCGTAGGTGCGTCCGTCGGCGGGCAGTGGGTCGCAGACGGTGGCGGTGGCGGTGGCGGGGCGCGGGTCGTACGCCTTGTGCAGGGCCACCGACCAGGTGTCCGTCCCGGCCTCGCGGCGTTCGATCTCGAAGCCGCTGAAGTCGCGGATCGGGGCCGGCGTGTAGTCGCTCGCGGTTGCCTGGATACCGCTCGCGCAGGAGCGCAGAGACAGGTCGGGGGCGTAGGCCGGAGCGATGCCGTCGGGGATGTCGAGCCAGAGCTCGTTGGTGGCGAGGGGGTCGAGCCCGCTGCGGTTGTACGTGGTGGTGCCGCCGTCGTTGGTGACGAGGACGCGGTAGTGGCGGGTCTCACCGTCGGCGGTGACGGGGCCCGTGGTCCAGGTGTTGCCCTTGGTGGTGCCCAGCGGGACCCACTTGTAGGAGCCGTTCACCAAGTCGTTGCTGAGGACCGTGTAGTGGTCGAAGTGCGGCTCGGTGTTGAGCGGCCACTTCAGGGCGACCTTGCCGGTCGCCTTGTCGTACGTGCCGGTCAGGGAGGTGACGACGGGCAGCGGGCGGACGATGGTGTCCGCGCTGCCCGACGAGGTGTTGCCCGCCTTGTCCTTGGCGCGCACCTCGTAGTAGTAGGGCGTGCGGTCGTCGGGGTTGACGAGGGGATCGGTGTGGCTCCGGGCGGTGGTCGTGGTCGTGGTGACCTTCGTCCAGGTGCTGGAGCCGACGGGCCGCCGGTAGAGGGAGTAACTCGCCAGGTCCATCTCCTTGTTGGCGGACCAGGAGACGGCCGTCCTGCGGGTCTTGGTGTTGTAGGCGGTCTTCACACCGGTGGGGGCGAGCGGCTTCGTCTTGTCGTACGTGGCCGAAGTCCGGGGCGTGTACGTGAACTTGACCTTGGCGGCGCCGGTCCAGTTCACGTGGTCGACGCGGAGGGTGTGCTTGCCGGACGGGACGGTGAGGTTGACGCCCTTGGAGCGCGCGGTGTCGCCGGTGCTCTTCCACAGGTCGATTTTGCGGACGCCGTCCAGATAGACGCGGACGCCGTCGGTGGCGGAGGCGGTGAACGTGAAAGGGCCGCCGGAGCCGAAGTCACGCGTCACCGACCAGCGGACACCGAAGTTGTTCGACGGCACACCGGCGACCGGGCTGCCGGACCAGCTCTCGCTGATGGCGCTGTCGCAGTCGGTCCGCACCGGCGAGCCGGAGAACGCGGTGTTCTTGTAGAACGTCCGCTTGTAGACGTTGGTCGAGCAGGTGACATCGGCGGCCACCGCCTGCGGGGCGGCGGCCAGCAGCCCGCCGAGAACGACGGCGGGCAGGG
>NZ_FMDK01000578.1 GCF_900091995.1 Streptomyces sp. MnatMP-M17 | reverse complement strand
GGTGCCGGCGGCGGCAGCGGCAGCGGCACCGGCGCTCGCGCCTGTGCCGACGGCCGTACCGGCGGCACAGGCCGGTCCGGCCCGGGAGACCCGTATCCCCATCAAGGGCGTACGGAAGGCCACGGCGGCGGCCATGGTGGGCAGCGCGTTCACCGCGCCGCATGTCACGGAGTTCGTCACCGTCGATGTGACCCGCACGATGAAGCTGGTCGAGGAGCTGAAGTCCGACAAGGACATGGCGGGCCTGCGGGTCAATCCGCTGCTCCTCATCGCCAAGGCGCTGCTCGTCGCCATCAAGCGCAATCCCGAGGTCAACGCGGCCTGGGACGAGGCGAACCAGGAGATCGTGGTCAAGCACTACGTCAACCTGGGTATCGCGGCTGCCACCCCGCGCGGACTGATCGTGCCGAACATCAAGGACGCGCACGACAAGACCTTGCCTCAACTGGCCGCCGCGCTGGGCGAACTGGTCTCCACGGCCCGTGAGGGCAGGACGACGCCGGTGGCCATGCAGGGCGGCACGGTGACCATCACCAATGTCGGCGTCTTCGGCGTCGACACGGGCACGCCCATCCTCAACCCGGGCGAGTCCGCGATCCTGGCGGTCGGCGCGATCAAGCTCCAGCCCTGGGTCCACAAGGGCAAGGTCAAGCCCCGCCAGGTCACCACCCTCGCGCTCTCCTTCGACCACCGCCTGGTCGACGGCGAACTGGGCTCCAAGGTCCTCGCGGACACCGCGGCGATCCTGGAACAGCCGAAGCGCCTGATCACCTGGGCCTGACCTCTCCCGCCCTTCCGGGCTCCCGCACCACCATCCGGCCCCGAAACCCGCGCCATGGGTTCCGGGGCCGGACTTTTGCGAGCATCGACGCATGGAGACAGGTGTGCTGGGCGAGGAGTGGCGGGGCGCGGTCGGGCGTGCTCCGCGGTCGACCTTTGTGCCGGAGACGGTGTGGGTTCCGGACGACGGTGCGCCGGTCGGCCACCGGCGGATCACCAGGGCGGCCGACGAGGCCGAGTGGTGGACGCTGGTCGATGCCGACGACGTCGTGGTGACACAGCTCGACGACGGCGCGGACGACGGTCCGGGCGTCGTCACCTCGTCGGCGTCCATGCCCTCGCTCGTGGCGACGATGCTCCACCACCTGAGCGTGGCCGACAGGGATGTCGTACTGGACATCGGCACCGGCACCGGCTGGACGAGCGCCCTTCTCGCGGGCCGGCTCGGCGACGAGCACGTGACGACCGTGGAAGTCGACCCGCGGCTCGCGGCGGAGGCGGCCAAACGCTTGAAGGCGGCCGGCTTCGCTCCCCGCCGCGTGGTCGGGGACGGTCTCGTCGGATGGCCCGCCGGATCGCCGTACGACCGTATCCACTCGACGGCGGCCGTACGGCACGTCCCGCTCGCCTGGATCGAACAGACCCGGCCGGGCGGCGTGATCGTCACGCCATGGGGCACGCCGTACGCCAACGCCGGGCTGCTGCGACTGGTGGTCGGCGAACGCGGCCAGGACTCGTACGGCCGCTTCGTCGCCGACGTCAGCTTCATGTGGATGCGCGCGCAACGCCCCGCCCGGCACCTTCCACATCCGCCTGGCGGACGGGAACGGGTCCTGGGCCTCGGCCAGATACCAGAACTGGCAGTCGCACGACGCGGTCCAACAGGCCGGCCCCCGAAGACTCTGGGACGAAATCACCACGGCCCGAACCTGGTGGCAGCACCAGGGCACCCCATCCCTGCCCCGCTTCGGCCTCACCATCACCCCAACCGGCAAACAGACGGCCTGGTTGGACAACCCGTCCAACGCGGTAAGCCCCGCCTCAACACCGACGGAGCCCACAAAAAGACGCCGAAGCCCCCAAGCCCGCCCACCCCGCGTGCGCGGGGACCGCAGGAGCTGGCCTACTGGTTTACAGGGTGCGCGGTACTCGGTGTCTTGGGAACTCCTCCGGCTAGCGGCCGATGAGAACGTTGCCCAGCCGCGTCCGGGCCGTGCCGGAGAGCGTGTGATGCAGGGTTTCGGCCCGGGATTGGACCAGTCCGCCTCGGTACGCCTCCGGTAGCTGTTGCCAGATGTCCACGGCCATGTCGGCAGCCGCTGTGGGATCGCCGTCAGCTTGGAGGCAGGTCGCGGTGTCCATGGCAAGTAGGGCGCGGGTCATGACGGACTGGGAGCGGGTGAGGGCCAGCGAGGCTTCCTGCTCGGCGTATGCCTCGCGTGTGCGGCCCATGAGAGTGAACGCCTGCGAGAGATGGACGTGGTGCTTCTGCTGGGGATAGCCGAACCAGGTGTCGGCCGACTGCGCGGTGTCCAGGTTCTCCGCGATGCGGCGCGCATCGGCCACAGCCAGGAGTGCGCCCTTGTGGTCACCGGCAGCGGCGAGTGCTCGCGCGGAGACCGCAG
>NZ_FMDK01000043.1 GCF_900091995.1 Streptomyces sp. MnatMP-M17 | reverse complement strand
CGCCGCCGCCGACCGCGCTCCGTCGCCCGTCCAGCCCCCTTCGCCGGCCGCGCCGAGCAGGCCGGCCACCCGCGCTCAGGACGCCTCGCTCCCGGGCCGCCATGACGCCGTACGTACACAACCGGACGCCGACCACACCCCGCCGCAGGCGCACCCGCTGCCCTCGGGACGGCGTCGTGGCGCTACGGACACCCAGCACCCGGCGCCGCCCACCTGGCCCGAGAGCACCGGAGGCATCGGAAGCGCCGGGAGCCCCGGAGACACGGCCGGTCGTACGAGCAGCGGCACCGGCGCCATGCCCGTCGACCCGAACGGCTGGGGGAGCCCCGGACTCGCCATGCCCGGACAGGCCGCGCCGGGGCAAACGGCGGCCGACCAGGCTCCTGGCCACGGCGCGGACCCCATGTCCAACGGGCAGGGCATGCCCACCACTTCGGGCTTCGGCATGATGACCGGACCTCCGGGCTGGCCCGACGACCCACGTACCTCCGCGAACGCGAACGCGGACGGCCGTACGGGCGCCGACACGGCCGGCCACACGGGCAGCATGCCGTCCGCCCAGACACCGCAGACGGCCCCGGGCGCTCCCGTACCGCCCGCCCCAGGCGCTCCGGGTGCCCCAGGCGCTCCAGGTGCTCCGGGCGAGTCCGCCGTCGCAGATCCTCGGCGCGGCGCTCATCAACCACTGCCGCCCGCGCTTCCTCTCCCCGAGGAGACTCCGGTCTCGCCGGACTCCACCCAGGGCCGCGCCTTCAGCGTGCGCACACTCGGCCAGGGCGTGCCCTTCGCACACCAGCCGCCCCAGCCCCACCAGCAGCCACAGCCTCACCAGCCACAGGGCCAGACCACCCAAAGCCAGGGCTCGGGCCAGTCCCTCGGCTCGGGACGGCGCCGCAAGCTCGGCACGCCGCCCGCCGACACCGACGACCGCTCCGCGAGCGCGTCGGCACCGAACTCGCCGCACCAGCCCCAGCCCGGCTCCCCCCAGGGCAACTCGCGGCTGCCCTCCGCCCATCCCGAAGGCCGGTCGTACGCGATCGGCGCCCCCGACGAGGGCGCCGAGGGCCCGGAGCCGCTCGACGGTCCCGGCGGCGCGGTCGAGGTCGCCAACCGCCCTCAGCCACGGCCCGTCGACGACGAACTCCCTCCCGAGCCACTCGACAATCCACGCCGGCTGCTGGTCTGGCCCGCGCCGGACGTCTCCACCCAGCAGGCGCTCAGCGACCGCGGCTACCGCCCGGTGGTCGTGCACTCCCGCGAGGAGGTCGACGCCCAGATCGCCGCGTTCCCAGCCGCGCTCTTCGTCGACCCGCTGACCGGACCGATCACCCGTACCGCCCTCCAGTCGCTGCGCCAGGCCGCGGTCGCCGCCGAGGTCCCCGTACTGGTGACGGCCGGTCTGGGCCAGGCGACCCGGGAAGCGGCGTACGGCGCCGACCCGGCCGTACTCCTCAAGGCCCTGGCCCCGCGCGACAGCGAACAGCATCCGTCGCGCGTGCTGCTGATCGAGGAGCACGTGGAGATCGCGC
The DNA here is from genome assembly GCF_900091995.1 of Streptomyces sp. MnatMP-M17. Taxonomy (GTDB): domain Bacteria; phylum Actinomycetota; class Actinomycetes; order Streptomycetales; family Streptomycetaceae; genus Streptomyces. The sequence continues at coordinate 7,020 of NZ_FMDK01000043.1, read as the reverse complement.
TCGCGCTGACGGCCACGCTGGAGCGGCGCGGTATGCAGGTCGCGCGCGCGGGCACCGACGACGAGGCGGTCGCCCTCGCCTCCCAGATGCGGCCGAACCTCGTGGTCATGGACCTGATGCAGGTACGGCGGCAACGCGCGGGCATCATCGACTGGCTGCGGGCGAACGGTCAGTTGAACCGGACTCCTCTCGTCATCTACACCTCGGCGGGAATCGACCGCGCGGAACTGCCTCGGCTCGCGTCCGGCGAGACCGTACTGTTCCTCGCGGAGCGCTCCACCAGCACCGAGGTGCAGTCCCGGATCGTCGACCTCCTCGCGAAGATCGGTACGAACTGAAGATCGGTACGAACCGGGCCGCGCCCGCGTTCAAACATCTGAACCCGAGTTACGTCTGAACCGGAGTGACGCCTAAACCCGAGTGACGTCCAGCTCGCCGTCCGCGTACTGCCTGCGGATCACCTTCTTGTCGAACTTCCCGACGCTCGTCTTCGGCACCGCCGGCACCACCGCCCACCGCTCGGGAAGCTGCCACTTAGCGATCTTCCCGGCGAGAAACTCCTTCAGCGCCGCGTAATTGGGCGACGCGCCGTCCCTGAGGACGATCGTCGCGAGTGGCCGCTCGCCCCACTTCTCGTCCGGTACGGCGACGACCGCCGCCTCCGCCACCTCCGGATGGGCCATCAGCGCGTTCTCCAGCTCCACGCTGGAGATCCACTCGCCGCCGGACTTGATGACGTCCTTGGCGCGGTCGGTGAGCGTGAGGAAGCCGTCCGGGCTGATGACTCCGACATCGCCCGTGCGCAGCCAGCCGTCGGGGCTGAACTTGTCCTCGGGCTTGATCGGTTCGTTTCCCGCGCCGCCGTAGTAGGCGCCCGCGATCCATGGGCCGCGTACCTCCAGCTCACCGGCCGATTCGCCGTCCCATGGCAGGAAGTCGCCATCGGGCCCGGCGAGACGGGCCTCGACGCCGGCCGGGAAACGGCCCTGGGTGATGCGGTACGGCCACTCCTCGTCGGCGGTGAGTCCGGCGGGCGGGTTGGACATCGTGCCGAGCGGCGATGTCTCCGTCATGCCCCAGGCGTGACAGAGCCGTACGCCGAGCTTGTCGTACGCCTCCATCAGCGACGGCGGACAGGCGGAACCGCCGATGGTGACGCGCGCCATGGAGGTGAGATCGCGCGGGCGCGCGGTGACCTCGGCGAGCAGTCCCTGCCAGATGCTGGGGACGGCGGCGGCGTGCGTGGGCCGCTCACGTTCGATCATCTCGGCGAGCGGACCGGGCTGGAGGAAGCGGTCGGGCATCAGCATGTTCACGCCGGCCATAAAGGTGGCGTGGGGCAGGCCCCAGGCATTCACATGAAACTGCGGTACGACGATCAGGGTGGTATCCCTGTCCGACAGCCCCATCGACTCCGTCATATTGACCTGCATGGAGTGCAGATAGATCGAACGGTGCGAGTAGACGACGCCCTTGGGATCCCCGGTGGTGCCGGAGGTGTAGCACATGGCCGCGGCGGTCCGCTCGTCCAGCTCGGGCCAGTCGAACGTGGTGGGACGGCCGGCGATCAGCTCCTCGTACTCATGCACACGCACATGCACACGCGCGGACGCGCCGTCGAGCAGCGGACCGTCGAGCAACGCCCGGTCGCCGGGACCGGAGACGACGACATGCTCGACGGTCGGGAGGTGAGGGAGGAGCGGCGCGAGGAGCGGCAGCAGCGAGCCGTTCACGAACACCACGCGGTCGGCCGCGTGGTTGACGATCCAGACAAGCTGCTCGGGCGGGAGCCGGAGATTGAGGGTGTGGAGGATCGCGCCCATGGAAGGGATCGCGAGATAGGCCTCGACGTGTTCGGCGTTGTTCCACATCAACGTCCCCAAAACACTTCCCTCGGTCACTCCGAGTTCGTCGCGTAGGGCGTTGGCGAGCCGTGTCGCGCGCTCGCCGACCTTGGCGAAGCTACGGCGCTCCGGCTCGGGCCCGCCGGTCCAGGTCGTGACGTGTGACGCTCCATGGATGGTCATCCCATGGTGCAGGATGCGGCTCACAGTCAGCGGTACGTCCTGCATGGTGCTCAGCACGGCGTCCTCCCGGTGGGCGCTAGCGCTCCGTCGCGCTAAGGGTTGCGGAGATTCTGCGCACGTACCGCGCGGTATGTCACTACCCGGGAGCAGAAACGGCGAGGTCTGTAGGTCTGTTGTCGGCGGACCGGTAGGGAGGCAACGTCTGACCGGGACGTCAGCGAACCGGGATGCCGGGGGACTGAGGCAGCATCAGCGAACCGGGGAAAGATCCGGGTCCTCGCGGAGTTTGCCGAGCGCACGGGACACCGCGCTCTTGACCGTACCGATCGAGACTCCGAGCACCTCGGCGGTCTGGGCCTCGCTGAGGTCCTCGTAGTAGCGGAGGACCACCATCGCCCGCTGGCGGTCGGGCAGTTTCATCACCGCGCGCCACATGGCGTCGTGCAGCACCTGCTGGTCGGCGGGATCCGGCTCCGGCAGGCCCGCGGGCTCGGGCAGTTCCTCGCAGGCGAACTCGTCGACCTTGCGCTTGCGCCACTGCGAGGTACGGGTGTTGAGCAGGGCACGGCGGACATAACCGTCCAGCGCCCGGTGGTCCTCGATGCGGTCCCAGGCGACATACGTCTTGGTGAGGGCCGTCTGCAACAGGTCCTCGGCGTCGCACGGGTTGGAGGTGAGGGAGCGGGCCGTCCTCAGCAGCACGGGCCCCCGCGCCCGTACGTACGAGGAGAACGACGCGTAGGCCGGACGGGCCGAGTGGCTCGGGCGGGCCTGGTGGGTCTGGTGGCCCGGTTGGGCGGGATGCGGCGCGTACGGTACGGCCGACACGTACGGCGCGGCGGGCACGGACGGCGGCGCGTGATGTACGTACGGCGCGTGCGGAGCCGGTTTGGCGGCCGTGGAGGCGCTCGTGCAGACAGGCGTGGTCATGGCTCCACGCTAGGAGTGAGCCCTGCCTCGGGGGATCGGCCCCAGGTCCCGAAGAGATGTCCGCCTCAGGGTGTAGGGGTGGTGTCAGCTCCACCTCCTGAAGGTGGAGGAGGGATGAGGGAGACCATCAGGGTCACCCCGGGCACGGGACGGACGCGGGACGAGCAGGGCTGCGGACGCGGCGACGAACACGGCACGAGCAGCCGGACCCACAGCGCGAACACAACCCAGACAGCCAGACAGCCGGACGCCGGACAGCAAAGTGTGCGCGCGCCGCCCCGCAACGGACTGCGCGACGGCACCGAAGTGCCGCCGCGCAGAACATCACCCCTCGGTCACACCCCCCGTCGGGCCCTATGTCACCGGTGGCGGGCGAAGTTCACCGCGATGTTCTCGTTGGACTGGTCGATGGTCGTGAAGCCCGCACCGATCACGTTGGCCGTGTTGTTCTGGTTGGACGCGCCGGCACCGGTCGCCACCTGCTGCGTGGTCGTCGAGTTGCCGAAGTTGTGACCACCCACGCCACTGCCGGCCAGCGTGGCGACGCTCGCATTCCACTCGTTGTCGGAGAAGGCGTCGTCGTCGGCCTGGGCCACGCCGGTGAAGAGCGCGGCAGCGAGGGGCAGGGCGGCGACAGCGGCAAAGGCACGAGCGGTACGGAAGCTTGCCATGTCAGTTCCTCCAGGAACGAAGTACGGGTGTTTCCAAGGCAGTTGGCCGACCGCCTCGGTCGTTGTGACGACGTCGCGACCTCAGAATTGCCCACCGAATCCCCCGCGAACCACCCCGGAGTCGCTGATTCCCTCGCAAGCGTGAGGACAAGTCGATAAACCCCTATGCGCTCCCAAATCCATGGTTCACCCCCAAGGTATCGACAAGTCTCCAAGGCCAGAGACAGCGAGCCGGCCTCCGTAAGCCGCCCCCCGGAAGAGGCGAATCGTTTCACCGTGATCCCTTCAGAGCCTCCCGCCGACGGCACGACCGCCATCCCCTCTTCCCTTCTTCGAACGCTTGTACGAACATAGAAGCATGGCCACCACCGCCCGGCACCCCGCCACCCTGGCCCTCGCTCACGCGCTGTCCGCCGCCGAACGTGGGCTCCCCGTCATCCCTCTGTCCCCCACCAAGCTCCCGGCCCTGCGCTCGCCTCACCGCGACGAGCCCGAACGGATCCGCTGCCGCGGCGAGTGCGGGCTGCTGGGCCATGGCGTCCACGACGCCACGGCCGATCCCACCGGCGTACGCGCTCTCTTCGCCGCCGCGCCCTGGGCGACCGGTTACGGCATCGCCTGCGGGCGCCCGCCGCACCAGCTCATAGGCATCGATCTGGACGTCACCGCGGGAACGGGAGCGGGATCGGTATCAGGGCGGGCAGGACGGGCGCCAGGACCGGCGTTCGGCCCACCCTGGGACCTGACCGCGACCCCGATCTCGGACCCGACCGCAGCCCCGATCTCGGACCCGACCCCGAATCCGGTCTCGGACCCAACCCTCGGCTGGACTCCCGGCCGAACCCTCAGCCCGCCCCCGGACTCGATGGCCGCGCTCCAGCAGTTGGCCTTCCAGCATCTGTTCACGCTGCCGGAGACCGTGATCGTCCTGACACCCAGCGGTGGCCGGCACATCTGGCTGACGGGCCCGCCGAACGTCGTCGTGCCCAACTCCGCCGGCCGGCTCGCTCCCGGAATCGACGTACGCGGCGCCGGCGGCTATCTGGTCGGTCCCGGCTCGGTCACGGCCCGCGGCGCCTATCGGCTGGCGCCGGGTACGGAGGGCCTGGCGCCCGCGCCCTGCCCTCGTGCGCTGCTGCGCCTGCTCACTCCTCCGGCCACGCCTCCGGTCACGCCGTCGGCCCGCCCGAACCACCGCCGGGACCAGCCCGCGCGCGGCGACGGCCTGGTGCAGTTCGTACGAGCGGCACACCAAGGCCAGCGCAACACGCGGCTCTTCTGGGCCGCCTGCCGCGCGTACGAACACGGCTTCGGTGACGCGCTCGTGGAGCCGCTGGTCGACGCCGCCGTACGGACAGGGCTGGACGAACACGAAGCGCGCGCCACCATCGCCTCAGCGGCCCGCCTCACGGCACGCCCGTAACGCACGCGTCGTACACAGCCGTACGACGGGGAGCCATACGGCGAGCAGTCGTACGACGGGGCCCACCCTCCGCGTACCTCACCCCACGACGAGTTCAGCGATGTCACGAGCGGTCCACGCGCCGGCCGCACCGGGGCACGCGGCGATATAGCGCGCGACGGCAGGAAGGTCCCAGGCGCCCGCCTCCAGCAGTCCCCGGCACAGAACTTTGACGTAGGAGTCGGACGGCGTATTCCAGCTCAGATCGCGCACACGCCATGGAGCGGTGAATGTAAGCACCGGCAGCCCGTCCATCGTCCCCGGGCATACGAGCGTTTCGTACCGTCCGCTCCCGAGCTCCGCCCTTCCCCGCCTCAACACCTGCGACAGATTCAGATCGGCCCCCGGCTGTCGGTACATCTTTTGTGCGGCAATGTCCGAGAACTGCTCGGCGGACACCAGATGCGCCCTGGCAAACACCCGTCCCGAAGCCCCGGGATCGTAAAACGCCCTTCCGCCCGCCCACACCGGCGACTCGGTGGCGAAATACACAACTCCCTCAAGCTCCACCGGCACCGAAACCTCAGGCAACCTCCGGTCCCGACATCCCGGATACGCCCTGGCCGCGCCCGCCGGCCGGCCGCCTGCGATATAGCAGGAGAACCGCGCCAGATCCATATTGGACCCGTACGCCACATACCAAACCCGCTTCGGCGACACTCCCGGAGCCTCACGAGTCCCACGCTCTCGAATTTCCCGGGGCCTGATCACTGACGCACCGATCGACGGGCCGACACAACGACAACCACCAGAACACCACACCCCGCCTCACCACTTACCCCAGCACAAAGGCGAACGCAAAGGCGCGACCCCAATCCGGAGCCGCGCCTTTTCACCTGCCAATACCTCTCGGACCTGCCCTACGGACACGCCCTGCCCCGGCGCGTCAGCCGGCGCGACGCGTCTTGACGCCGTCGACCTCGAAATCGTAGATGTTCTGATTGATCCGAAGACCGTCGACAGCGCCGATCCACATGAAGTCGCGGCCCTTGCCCACCGCGGCGGTGTAGATGGTCGGCTGCGCGCCACCGTCGTTGAGCGAGGCCTTGAGCTGTGCGAAGGTGCACCTGGCGGCCTGGGTACAGGAAGTCTCGTTGCCCGTCAGGTACCAGTAGCCGGTCGTGGTGGCGTCGATGAACGGGCTCCACCGGTCCGTCACCGGCGCCGCATCCGGCACCCACACCATCGTGGAGTAGTTGTCGGCCGGATGCGCGCTCACATTCGGATCGATCTCGAACCGGATGTTCGGCATGTTCTCCGGGCCGCCGTAACCAATGTTCTCGTTGGTCTGGAAGACGCGGAAACCGACCTTCTTCAGGCCCAGCACCGGATCGCCGAAGAAGTCGACCTCGTTGCCGAAATCGACCTTCTCACTCGGAGGATTCAGCGAGGTGGAGTCGTTCGCTACCTCGATTCCCAGGCTGCCGCGCCCATAAGGCGGCCTGGCGGAGGGTCCCTGCACACCGAACGAGCCGAACGGGCCGTCCCTCAGAGCGGCGACGGGAGAGCCGATCGTGTTACGGGTGATCACGCCCCAGTGTTCTGAGCGAGATCGATTTCCGTCTGCGGCAGCAGACGCCGATCCTGGGACGGTCGAGGCGACGATCGCGGCCAGCGCCGCGACCGCAAGCGCCTTTGCCCGACTCACGCCAAAGCGAGCGTTCACACTCACTCCTTCCGGATAGCTGAAAGGCCAGAAACGCGCCGGCACCCAGCCGACGCGACAGACGCCACCGTATCTGACCCTCAGTAGCCACACCGGCCACGACATACTCCACACATATACGCCTATTCATGCCCTCAATGCTGTGACTAGCCTCAAATACTTTCACTCTCCGTATCAAAGCCACGGCCGCAGCGCCGACCGGCGGGCAAGCGCCGGCCCGCCTACATCCCGTTCGATCCCGGACAACGGCCCCCCTAAGACAAA
>NZ_FMDK01000273.1 GCF_900091995.1 Streptomyces sp. MnatMP-M17 | reverse complement strand
TCCGCTGGGCGGTACGGCAGCCGCCACGGGGGCCACCGGGAACCGATGGCCCGCCGGATTTCCTCTGCCGAACGGCTTCCGGCCGGAGGGCATCACCATCGGCTCGGCGCCGTACGCCTACTTCGGCTCGATCGCGCGCGGCGACGTGTACCGCGCGAGCCTCGCGACCGGTCGCGGTCGGGTGATCATTCAGGGGCTCGGTCCCGAACACCCTGTCACCGGGCTCAAGATCGATGCCTGGGGCAGGCTGTTCCTGTGCGGCGGGGCGAGCGGCGAGATCCGGGTCGCCGACCTGCGTACGGGCAGGATCACGAAGACCTTCACCGTGGGCACGGACGTCACGCTGGTCAACGATGTGTTCCTGACGCCCGGTGCCGCCTGGTTCACCGACTCGTTCGAACCGCAGCTGTACAAACTGCCGCTGGGCCGACGCGGGGAGCCGGGCGACCGGGTCATCACCGTGCCGCTGACCGGTGACTGGGTTCAAGGGACGGTCATCACCGCCAACGGCATCACCACGACACCGGACCGCCGGGCACTGCTCGTGGTCAACGACTTCGCGGGCGGCGGCAGTCTGATGCGGGTCGATCCGCGCACCGGCGTGGCGCGCACCGTGGACATCGGCCCGACCTTGCTGCCGAACGGTGACGGCCTGCTCCTCCTCGGCCGCACGCTCTATGTCGTACAGCAGCGGCAGAACGCCATCGATGTGCTGCGGCTCAACGACGCCGGTACGAAGGGCACGGCCATCACCCGGATCACCGACCCCGAGCACTTCCGGGTCCCCACGACGGCCGCCGTCTGGAAGGACCGTATCTATCTGCCCAACGCCCGTTTCGATGTGACGGAACCGACGCCGGAGACGGACTACGACGTCGTGTCCGTGAAGCTCGTCCACCCCTGACGCCCCTGAGCAGCGCCCGATGGCCGGACGGGCCGCGATCCGCCCGTCCGGCGTCCGGCCGTCGGAAGGCAGAAGGCAGAAGGCCTGAACCTAGCGCCTGGCCCCGCGATGGAAGGCCGTTCGCGCCCACAGGTAGCCGGTCAGGGTGAGGCCGGCGCACCAGGCGAGGGCGATCGGGCCGCTGTTGCCGATCTCCGTGCCCATCAGCAGGCCGCGCAGTGTCTCGATGATCGGTGTGAAGGGCTGGTACTCGGCGAACCAGCGCAGCCCCGTGGGCATGGACTCCGGTGGGACGATGGCGCTGCCGACGAACGGAAGGAACTGCAGCGGCATGGGCATATTGCTGGCGGTCTCCGGAGTCTTGGCCACCAGACCGATCGCGGCCGACAGCCAGGTCAGCGCCAGGGTGAGCAGGGCGAGAAGGCCGGAGGCCGCGATCCACTCGGCGGGAGTGGCATTGGGCCGGAAGCCCATGAGCAGCGCCACTCCGATGACGAGCCCGATGCTGACCAGTGTCTGTATCACACTGCCGACCACATGCCCGGTCAGGAACGACGCGCGTGAGATCGCCATCGTACGGAACCGGTTGACGATGCCTTCGGTCATGTCGACGCACACACCGACGGCCGTGACCAGGGCTCCGGATGTCGCGGCCATCAGAATGATGCCGGGCGCCACATAGTCGATGTACTCGGTGCCGCCGCCCGCCGTACCGCCGATGCCGACGCCCAGGGCGCCGCCGAAGACGTAGTTGAAGAGCAGGAGCATCATGACGGGCAGCGCGACGACCGAGACCGTCATGGACGGATAGCGTTGCGCGTGCTTCAGATTGCGCCGAAGCATCGTCATCGAATCACTGACGGCGTAGGACAGGCTGCTCATCGGGCGTACTCCTTCAGGGAGTTGGCCGTGTCGCCCTGCTGGGGCCGGCCGGTCAGGGTCAGAAAGACATCGTCGAGATCGGGCGTGTGTACGGTGAGCGCCTCGGCCTCCACCGACGCGTGGTCCAGGACATCGAGGACGGCCCGCAGCGTGGGAACGCTGCCGTCGCCGGGGATCTGGAGGGTGAGCGCTTCGGTGTCACGTTTCACGGACGGGAACAGCGCGGCGGCCGATTCGAGTCCGCTCGCGTCGGCGAACCGGAGGCTGATGTGGCCTCCGGGGATACGGCGCTTCAGCTCGTCCGGGGTGCCTTCCGCGACCAGTTTCCCGTGGTCCAGAACGGCGATACGGTCGGCGAGCTGGTCGGCCTCGTCCAGATACTGCGTCGTCAGGAAGATCGTGACGCCGTCGTCGGCGACCAGGCCTCGGATGATCTCCCACATGGTGCGGCGGCTGCGCGGGTCGAGTCCGGTCGTCGGCTCGTCCAGGAAGATGATGCGCGGATCGCCGACCAGCGTCATCGTGAGATCGAGCTTGCGCCGCATACCACCGGAGAAGGTGACGACGGGCTTGGTGGCGGCTTCGGTCAGTCCGAAGCGGTCCAGCAGTGCGGCGGTGCGCCGTCGGCCCTCGCGGCGGTCGAGATGGTGCAGATCCGCCATGAGGATCAGGTTCTCCTCGGCGGTGAGCAGATTGTCCACCGCCGAGAACTGGCCGGTGACACCGATCGTGGCTCGTACGGCATCGGCCTCGCCGGTCAGATCGTGGCCCGCGACACGCGCCACGCCGGCACTCGCGGGAATGAGCGTGGAGAGGATCTGCACGGCGGTCGTCTTGCCTGCGCCGTTGGGGCCGAGCAGTGCGAAGACCGTGCCCTGCGGGATGTGCAGATCGATGCCGTCGAGCACCACCTTGTCGCCGAAGGACTTGGACAGGCCGACGGCGGTGATCGCCGGTGGGAGGGCGGATGCGGAAGGCGCGGGAGACGCGGTCATGGCAGTCGGGTCCCTATCTGCGATGCGGACGGGTGAGGAGGAGAAGGAGGAAAAGAAGAAGCAGCATCTGCGGATGCGAGAGGTACGGAGAGACACAGAGGTCAGGAGCGGCGGATCACGATGTCGCCCAGCCCGGTACGGGCACGGACCTCGACGGTCTCGTCCGAGGGCCCGGGACCCTCGGCGGAGCTGAGAGAGTTACGCACATGGCCCAGACGGGTGTTCACATCGAGCCAGGCGGCGGTGGACTCACGGATACCGACTTCGAGGTCACCGGCGCCGGTCTGGAGCACGATCCGACCGCGCGCCGCTTCGCCGATCCGGATGGCGCCGTTGGCGGACTTGGCGTCGACTCCGGCCTGCGCAACACCTACGGAGATCGGGCCGTTGGAGGAGGCCGCCCGCAGTTCGCCGGTGACCTCACCGATCGTGGTCTCGCCGTTGAGGTTCTTGATCGTCGCCGCGCCCGTGATACTGCCGATGTCGACGCGGCCCGCGCCGGTGATCTCGGCGTCTCCCGCCGCGCGGGCCAGACGGATATCGCCGAGACCGGTCTTCAGATGTACGGTTCCGGCCTCGCCGACCCGGATGTCGCCGGCCGAGGTCTTGATCCTGCACTGCCCGAGAGGGCCCTCGCAGATGAAGTCGCCCAAGGGCGCGGTGCCTTGAACGTCCGAGCCGGCCGGCAGCTCGATACTGATGTCGAGCGAGCCGCTCCGGCCGAACAGGGAGCGCCTCTTGGGGCCCTTGACCAGCAACGTGCCGTCCGAGCAGGTGACTTCGGCCTGGCGCGCGGCCCGGACGTCGCCTTCGTCGGCTCCGTCGCCCGGCAGGATCTCGACGACCGTGTCCTTCCGCTCGCTCGCGGTGATCCGGGCGGTCCCGACGTCGAATTCAAGGATGACCGAGATGGGCTCGGGCGTGTCGAAACTGGGCATGGCTGTCCCGTCCTCATGGCTGTGGTGTGCGTTCCCGCCGACAGGGCGGGTGAATGGCGGCAACGGAGAGAGAAGTGGTGCGATGCGTGCCGGCTGGGACACGCGGGCCGGGCGCCGGGGCCGGGATCAGCGGACCCAGCCGGTATAGCCCTTCTGGCCTCGATGGCGGCTGCGGCCGGCAGGACGGCCGCCCTCGGTGGCGGGTTCCAGAGCCGTGGCGACGGCCCGTACCAGCCAGGCGTTGACCGAGAGGCCCTCCTGTCCCGCGGCGTCCTCGACCCGGGCCTTGAGATGAGCGGGAAGACGGAAGTTGATACGCGCCATCCCGCCCTCGTCCCCGTCCGAAGCAGCCGAAGCGGCTGAAACAACGGGAGCGGGTACGGATACGGGCCGCGCGGGCGCGGCCACACCGCCCGGCGTGCTCTCGTACTCCTCGGCGTCTTCCTCGTACGGCTCAGGCACCGGCGGTGGTGTCACCACGAACTCGGGATCGAGCCCGCGCAACCGTACGTCCACCGAGCCCGGTGCCAGCTCTCGGGTGACTTCTTCCATGGCGGCGGACAGCGCATTCAGCAGGGTGAGCCGGGCGGCCGACTCCAAGGGCGCGGTGAGCCGCTCGGCCAGTGCGCGCGCCTCGTCCCCGCCCGCTTCCGCGGCGACGGCCAGCTCATGCCGGAGATTGCCGACATACGGCGTGAGATCCATAGCGCCATCATGACACATATATGGCGCCACAGTCGAGCCATAGTGGCGCCACGCTTACGCCGTCGTGCCACACGCAGGACGCCGCACGCCGCACGCCGCACGCAGGACGCTGCCTCAGCCCTCCGCGAGATCGGAAGGACCCGTGGGATCCGCGAGATCCGCGGGCGGGGCCTGAGTGATCGGCAGCAGTACCTGGAACCGGGTGTCGCCCGGCCGGGACTCCACCCTGATGTCGCCGCGGTGCTTGTTGACGACGATGCGGTACGAGATGTCCAGGCCGAGGCCGGTGCCGTCGCCCACGGACTTGGTGGTGAAGAAGGGCTCGAAGATCCGCGGCCTGACCTCCGGTGGAATACCGGCTCCGGTGTCGGCCACCTCCACGAGCAACTGATCGCCCGCCCGCCGAGTGCGCAGAGTGAGCGTGCCCTTGTCGCCCATGGCGTCGACCGCGTTGTCGATCAGGTTGGTCCACACCTGATTCAGCTCGGCGCCGAACGCCGGGATCGACGGCAGCTCACGGTCGTACTCCTTGACCACCCGGATACCGGCCGGGATCTTTCCCTTCAGCATGGTCAGCGTGGCATCGAGCAGGGTGTGCACATCCACCGTCCGGTGAGGCGCCCGGTCGAGCTGGGAGTACTGCTTCGCCGCGCCCACCAGGTCGGAGACCCTGGTCACGGCATCATCGATCTCGCCCATCAGGAGTTCGGAGTCGATGGTGTACGCGAGCCAGCGCACCGCCGAGTCCAGATGTTCGTCGCCGACCGTCTCCGCGACCATCGACAGCCAGGGCACACCGACTCCTCCCGACACCAGGATCGGAGCGAGATCCCAGGGACTGGCCACCCTGTGCTCCTCCAGCCAGTCGCCGAGTTCGTCCTCGGCGTCGGCGGCGTCCAGCGCCGACAGCGGAGAGGCAGCGGCGGCCTGTTTGACCGCCGCGTCCTGGAGTTCCACCAGACCGCGCAGCCGGGTGCCGTCCAGTCGTCCGTCCGCGATCATCGCGAGCTTGTGGCGCATACCGGTCACCCGTTCGCGCAGCGCCTCGGTCGCTCGTACCGCCGCCGCGGCCGGGTTGTTCAGCTCATGGGTCAGCCCGGCGGACAGCGCGCCGAGCGCGACCAGCCGCTCCCGCTCGCCCATCACCGTCTCCGCCGCGCGCGTGCCGAAGAACAGACCTTCCAGCAGATGGAGGGCCATCGGGAACCAGCTGCGCATCGCCTCGGCGAACTCGTCGGCCGGCAGCACGAAGAACTCCGCGTCGCTGACGGCCCGCAAGGTGTTCGGATACACCTGCGCCACTCGGTCGCCCAGATACGCCTGGGTCGCGCCGCCGTAAACGCCACGCCGGTCGGTCCTGGAGACCTCGATGTCGTCGCCGTGCAACCGTCGGCTGAGCGTCACCGCACCGCTGAGCAGTACGAAGAAGCAGGTGGCCGGTTCGCCCTCGTTGTAGACGGCGCTGCCGCCCTCGCGCTGCTCCACCCTGCCGCGCTCCGCCAGCCACGCGAGCTGGCTGTCGTCGAGCGCCTCGAACAGGAACAACGTGCGCACCTGCTCCGGCGTCAATCGGTCCGAAGCGGTCATTGCGCCTCCAAGTAACGGTGGACCAGCGAGATGGCCATCGCGCCGTCGCCGACGGCCGAGGCGACCCGCTTGAGGGACGCGGCGCGGACATCACCGGCCGCGAAGACCCCGGGCACGCTGGTCTCCAGGTGGTACGGATCCCGCGGCAGGGACCAGTCGGCCGGGCGCTGTCCGTCGGCGATCAGATCGGGACCGGTGAGTACAAAGCCTCGCTCGTCGCGCGCGACCACACCGTCCAGCCACTCCGTACGCGGCTCCGCGCCGATGAAGACGAACAGCCAGGAGGTGGCGACCGTGTCCACCGCGCCCGACCGGGCGTCCCGCAGTGTCAGCTGCTCCAGATGGCCGTCGCCCTTCCCGCCGACCACCTCGGTCCATGGATGTACGACGATGTTGTCGATGGCGCTGATCCGGTCGAGCAGATACGTGGACATCGACCGGGCCAGATCGGCGCCACGGATCAGCATGTGCACGCGCTTGGCGTAGCGGGAGAAGTGCAGAGCGGCCTGGCCGGCGGAGTTGGCGCCGCCCACCATGTACACCTCGTCGCCCGAACAGGTCGGCGCCTCGGTGACAGCGGAACCGTAGAACACTCCGGCGCCCGTGAACGGCTCCAGGCTGGGCGCCGCCAGCATGCGGTACGAAACGCCCGTGGCCAGCACCACCGTATGCGCGGTGATCGAGGCGCCACCGCCGAACCGCAGCACCCTGCCGGAGCCGGCCGCCTCCAGGGCGACAACCTCCCTCGCGCTGAGGATCTCGGCCCCGAACTTCAGCGCCTGACGGCGGGCCCGGCCGGTGAGCTGTGAGCCGGAGACACCGTCGGGAAATCCCAGATAGTTGTCGATCCGGCTGCTCTGTCCCGCCTGTCCGCCCGTGGCCTCGCGCTCCACCAGCACCGTACGCAGTCCCTCGGACGCGCCGTACACGGCGGCGCCGAGCCCTGCGGGACCGCCGCCGACCACCACGAGGTCGTAGAAGTCGGCGGTGGGCATGGTGCTCAGTCCGACATGCGCGGCGAGTTCTTTCTCGGCGGGCGCCACCAGCGAGGTGCCGTCGGTGATGACCACCAGAGGCACGTCGGCCGCGGTGACTCCGGCGGCGGCCAGCAGACGGGCTCCCTCGGGCTCGTCGGCCCGCAGCCATCGGTACGGCACCAGATTGCGGGCGAGGAAGTCGCGTACGGCGAAGGACGGCGCGGACCAGCGGTGGCCCACCACCCGGGTCTCGGTGGCGGTCGGGTCGGGCGTGGCCGCCCAGGTGTCCAGCAGGGAGTCGATCACCGGATAGAGGTGCTCCTCCGGCGGGTTCCACGGTTTGAGCAGATAGTGGTCGAGATCGACCACATTGATCGCGTCGATCGCGGCGCCGGTGTCCGCGTACGCCGTCAGCAGCACCCGCCGGGCGAGCGGGAAGAGGTCCATCGCCTCTTCGAGGAACTCGATGCCGTTCATCTTCGGCATCCGGTAGTCGGCGAGCATGACCGCGAGCCGTTCGCCGCGCAGCTTGATCTCGTGCAGCGCTTCGAGCGCCTCCGCTCCGGAGACGGCGCGCACGACCCGGTACCGGTCGCCGTACCGGCGCCGGATGTCGCGGGCGACGGCTCGGGAAACCGCCGGATCGTCGTCAACGGTCAGGATCGTCGGATTCGCCATGACACCACCATCGCCTGGGGACGGGACGACCTCCCGGACCAGCGGCGTCTTCAAGAGGCCTCGGCATCCAGTGTACGAGCGGCACGGTTGTCCGGGACAGCGCTGAACACACAGGTCAGCGAGGCGCGTTGTCCGGGACGGCCGATCTGCCTTTCTCCGCCGCTCAGCTGCCGGAACGCTGCTCGGTGTCGCAGGGAACTCCTGTGGCACCGCACGAGCGACTGGATGGATCACCATGCGCAGCACAGGTACGTATACATCGGACGGGGCGCCCGCTCCGTCGAAGACTCCTTGGGGCGCCGCGGTAGCCGCTCCACGGTTCCGCGAAAGCGCGAGCGGGGCCCCTTGAGCCATGATGGTAGAATGGTATGACAGTTTAACCTCAGTGGGAGATCTTCGACCGGAGAGGACGCCCGATGCCGCCCGAAGACCAGCGACACCGCCCCCGACGGGACACGGAACGCGGGATGCCGGTCCCGTCCCGGTGTTCCTCCCGGTGTTTCCCGTACGCCTCTTGGGGGCCTCGGTGAGCGGAGGGACACTGATTGTCGGCGCGAGTCAGGCCGGGCTGCAACTCGCCGTGTCCCTACGGCAGTTGGGCGACACGGCGCCGATCACTCTGATCGGTGAGGAGCCGCATCCGCCGTATCAGCGACCGCCCTTGTCGAAGGAGTTCCTGGCGGGCGAGGCGGATCTCGGGTCGCTGGCTTTTCGCGTGCCCGGCTTCTACGAATCCGCCGGGATCGATCTCATCTGCGGTGAACGGGTGACCGATGTATCCCTGTCCGCCACCGCGCGACCCGAATCCGCCGTCGGCGGCCCCGCCGGATCCGGTGTCGCCACGACGGCCACCGGACGCGCTCTGCCGTTCGACCGGCTGGCGCTCACCGTCGGTTCCGCGCCACGACGGCTCACCGTGCCGGGATCGGACCTCGACGGGATCTGTGTGCTCCGGGACCGTGACGACGCCGACCGACTGCGGTCACGGCTGCTGACCGCCTCCCGCGTCGTGGTGGTGGGCGGAGGTTTCATCGGTCTTGAGGCGGCGGCGGTGGCGCGGGCGCTCGGCAAGGAGGTCACCGTGGTGGAGGCCGCGCCCCGGCTGCTCGCCCGCGCCGTGGCGCCCGTTCTCTCCGAGTTCTATCTGCGGGCGCACCGACGTCGTGGGACGCGCGTCCTGCTCTCGGGCGCGGTGACCGCCTTCTCCGGGACGGACGGTCGGGTGACCGGCGTGGACCTCGCCGACGGCACACGGCTGCCCGCCGATCTCGTACTCGTCGGCGTCGGTGTCGTCCCGCGCACCGAACTCGCCGAGCGGCTCGGGCTGGAGTGCGACAGCGGCATCGTCGTCGACGCCGACGCCCGCACCAGCGATCCGGCGGTCTGCGCCGCGGGTGACTGTACGGTGCAGCCGCATCCGACGACCGGGCTCGGGAGGGTACGGCTGGAGTCCGTACAGAACGCCGTGGCCCAGGCCACGGTGGCGGCGGCGACTCTTCTCGGCAGACCGGCGGGCCCGCGCGCGGTGCCGTGGTTCTGGTCGTACCAGGGCGATCTGAAGCTCCAGATCGCCGGTCTCTCCACCGGCTACGACGACTATGTGGTGCGCGGCGAGCCGGACAGCGAGCGATTCTCCGTCCTCTACTACCGGGAGGACCGTCTCCTGGCGATCGACGCCGTCAACAGCCCGGCCGACTATATGGCCGTACGCGGAGCGCTCACCCGAGGCGCCACCGTCGAGCGCGGCGCGGCGGCCGATACGTCCGCCTCCCTGAAGTCGCTCCTGGTCACCCGCACGGATGTGGTGCTGCCGACCTGACCGCAGCAGCACCTACAAGGCCCGGCACCGTCCTCCGAGGGAGAGGAGACGGGGCCGGGCCTGCGTCGTTCGCCATACGCGTCATTCGCCATACGCGTCAAACGCCGGACGTCCTGCGTCAGATGACCGCCGCTTCCAGTGAC
This sequence comes from Streptomyces sp. MnatMP-M17, assembly GCF_900091995.1. GTDB lineage: Bacteria > Actinomycetota > Actinomycetes > Streptomycetales > Streptomycetaceae > Streptomyces. Next base: position 5,552 of record NZ_FMDK01000273.1, on the reverse strand, counting down.
TCCGGCGCGAAAAGCTCCTCCGGCGTCCACAGCCGCTCGGAGAGCCCCTGCTCATGGTGGTAGCGCAGAAAGGCTGCCAAGGTTTCGCGGTTGTCCCGGATCCCGTAGGACCAGTAGTCCCTGCCCAGCAGCGCACGGGCCTCCTCCAGCTGCGGAATCAGCCACGGCAGCATGAAGCGCAGCGCCGAGGTGTCGTAGAGACTCGCGTACGCCTCGTCCCTGGCCGTGGTCAGCGCCTTGTTGAGCGACTGCGCGACCCACGGGTAGCGGTCGTAGACATCCCGTCTGATCACCACCACATGCATGATCGGAAAGATTCCGGTCGCCTGGTAGTACTCCTTCTCACTGGAGACGACATCGGTGAACACCCGCCGCACCCGAGGATCTCCGGCGGCGAACGGGCTCGGGACACGCGGTGTGCACAGCGCGTCGATCTCGCCCTCGGCCAGCATGGCGGAGAGCGTCCTGTCCTCGGGGATACGGCTGATCCGTACCGAGTCCGGAAGGGCGACGGCGGCCTTCTCCACCCGGCCGGCCGTCTCCTGGCCGCCGGTGAGATAGCTGACCGAGTCGAACGGCACCCCGTGCCGGTCCCCCAGAATGCCGCGCATCCACACACACGCGGTGAGCTGGTACTCCGGAGTGCCGATCCGCTTGCCGCGCAGATCCTCCGGCGAGGAGATACCGGAGTCGGCATGGCAGTACAGCGAGCCGTGCCGGAACATCCGGGAGGTGAAGACGGGCAGGGCCACAAAGGGCGACGGATCGGCGCGCAGCGAGAGCACATACGAGGAGAGCGACATCTCCGCCACCTCGAACTCCTGATGGCGCATCATCCGGAAGAAGGTCTCCTCGACGGGCAGCCGCAGATAGGTCAGGTCGATACCGTCGGGACGGACCGTGCCCTCGGCCAGGGCCCGGGTACGGTCGTAGTCGCCGCAGGCGAAGGTGAGACGCAGTCGGGACATGGTGGAGGACTACCTGCCTTCCGCGGTCAGCCGGGCGTCGAGTCGCGGATAGACGCGCCGGGCGTTCGCCTCGAAGACCTTGCGCAGCTCGCGCTCGGAGAGCCCCGTACGGTCGAGATAGCGCTTGGTGTCGTCCCAGGCGATACCGGTCTCCGGATCGACACCGCGGACGGCGCCCAGCATCTCGGACGCGAACAGGATGTTGTCGGCGCCGATGACCTGGCACAGCAGGTCGACGCCGGGCTGGTGGTAGACACAGGTGTCGAAGAAGACGTTCTCCCGCAGCAGTTCGGCGGGATCGGGCCGGCCGAGCCGGACGGCGAGACCGCGGTAGCGACCCCAGTGGTACGGCACGGCGCCGCCGCCGTGCGGAATCACAAAGCGGAGCCTCGGGAAGCGGGCGAACAGATCGCCCTGGACGAGCTGCATGAACACCGAGGTGTCCGCGTTCAGGTAATGGGCCCCGAGCGTATGGAAGTTCGGGTTGTGGGAGGTGGAGACATGGATCATCGCGGGAACGTCCAGCTCCACCATCGCCTCGTACAGCGGGAACCAGTACGGGTCGGTGAGCGGCGGCGAGGTCCAGTGGCCGCCGGACGGATCGGGATTGAGGTTGCAGCCGACGAAGCCGAGTTCGGTGACGCATCGGCGCAGCTCCGCGACCGAGTCGTCGAGCGGGCCTTCGGGCACCTGCGGCAGTTGGCACACACCGGCGAAGTGCTGCGGGAACAGACCGACCACACGGTGGACGAGGTCGTTGCTCACCCGTGCCCAGGTGCGGGCCGTGGCCGGATCGGGCACATGGTGCTCCATCCCCGATGCCTTGGGCGAGAACAGCAGCAGATCACCGCCTCGCGCGCGGAGCACCTTGAGCTGGTTGTTCTCGACGCTCTCCCTGATCTCGTCGTCGCCGATGGCGGCGGGCACCGGCAGCGGCAGTGCGGCGTCCCGGATCCGGGCGAGCTGGGCGTCGCGGAACCGCTGGTGCTGAGGCGGCGTGGTGGTGTAGTGGCCGTGACAGTCGATGATCATCGATATGTGGTCCTCGTCCTCGTTGCTCGGCCTGCGCCTCAGTCGCCGGGCGCCTGATCGGACGCCTCTGGTGCCTCGGGTGCCTCGGGTGCCTGATCGACATACGTCAGTCCCTTGCGTGCCAGCCGCTCGCGCATGGCGTGGACATCGAGGCTGAGTTCACCGCTCTCGTACCGGGCACGGGAGACGGCCTCCTTCTCCTCCCGCGCGCGCGACGCCTCCAGCACCCGCGCGGCGTCGAGCCGGGGCACGACCACCACACCGTCGTCGTCGGCGACGATCACATCGCCGGGCTCCACCCGCTGACCGCCGCAGACCACCGGGACATTGACATCGCCCAAGGTCTCCTTCACCGTGCCGTACGCGCAGATGTGCCGTGCCCACACCGGAAAGCCCATGCGCTCCAGCTCGGCCACATCGCGGCAGCCGGCGTCGATGACCGCGCCTCGGACGCCACGCGAGGCGACGGCGGTGGCGAGCAGTTCGCCGAAGTAGCCCGCCTCGGACGGCGAGGTGGGCGCGACGACGAGGATGTCCCCTTCCCGGCACTGCTCCACCGCGACATGAAGCATCCAGTTGTCGGCCGGCGGCACACTGACCGTCACCGCCGTGCCCGCGATACGCGCGCCACGGTAGACCGGGCGCAGGGCCGGTGAGAGCAGTCCGGTACGTGACTGGGCCTCGTGCACGGTGGCGACACCGTACGCGGCGAGCCCGTCGGCACTCGCCCGGTCCGCACGACGGGGATTGCGCACCACCACACTCATGCCGTCGCCTCCGCCCAGGGCAGCAGGGACACATGGACGACGCCCTCGCCGTACTCACCGCCGACGGTCCTGATGGCGCGGTCGGTGTCGGCGAGGCCGAAGCTGTGGGTGCTCAGCCGCTCCAGCGGGAAGCGGCCCGAGGCGAGCTGTTCCAGGGCGAGTTCGCAGGAGCGGTAGCTGTGGCCCCGGGCGCTTCTGACGCTGATGGACTTCTCGGTGATCTTCTTCAGCGGGAAGTCGGGGAAGGCCGCCAGCTCTCCCTGGACCACCATCGTGCCTTCCCGGCGCTTGAGCGCGTCGACACCGAGGAGTACGGGGGCCGTGCCGGCACCGGCTGTACAGTCCAGCACCACATCGACGCCACGGCCGCCGGTGATCTCCAGCACCCGGGCGAGGGCGTCCTCCTTGCGGACGTCGATGACATGGTCGGCCCCGAGCTCCCCGGCGAGGTCCAGCCGCGCGGTGTCCTGGGTGGTGCCGGTGACGATGACGAGTGAGGCGCCCGCCTGCTTGCAGGCGACGACCTGGGACAGGCCCTGCTGCCCGGGACCCTGGATGAGCACCGTCGAGGCATAGCCGACACCCGCGGTGACCAGGGCCCACTCGATACCGTTCGACAAGGGCGTGACCAGGCCCGCGAGCTCGGCGGAGACACCGTCCGGCACCCGGTGGATCACCGCGTTCCACGGCAGATACAGATACTGCGAGAAGCCGCCCCAGAGGTGGTACGGATTGCTCGCCGAGGTGTAGCCGTAGCGGCGCGCGTCGGGATTGGTACGCCAGTCGGTGGCCTCGCAGTGGCGGTACTCGCCCTGGTGGCACCACTCGCAGCGGAAGCATCCGACATAGTGCTCGACGAAGACACGGTCGCCCTCGGCGAGCCCCCGTCGCGCGGTGAAGGTACGGCCGGCCGCGGCGATGACACCGACGTTCTCATGACCCATGATCACCGGATCGCCGAACGGCGGCTTCGCGTACATCTTCACGTCCGTGCCGCAGATTCCGGCGACCTCGACCTTGAGCAGTGCCCCGTCGTCGGGAATGTCCGGCATCGGGAACTCGCGCAGCTCGGTCGTGCCCGGCGCGGTCCTGACCGCCGCCAGCACCTGCTCCGCCATGGTTTCTCCTCACCCTCGGGGACTGTCGGGCGGCCACACTACTCTATGGACTGATGGACTGACCATGGTACCTTTCGGCCGTCAGTCCGCCACGAGTGGAGCCGCCCACGAGAGAGCCGAGCAGACACCATGGCCGCATCTCAGCTCAGGACCGTGACCCGTACGCAGGGCAACAACGAGGCGCTGAAGACCGGGGAGGTGACACCGCGGGGCTTCCGCTTCGACTTCGAGGAGGTGCCCGTACTCGTCCACGCCTTCCGGCGGATGGTCCGCGACCTGGAGTTCGACGTCAGTGAGATGGCGCTGACCACCTATCTGGTGGCGAAGGCCCACGGGGTACGGTTCACGGCGCTGCCCGTCTTCCTCGTACGGGGCTTCCACCACGGCGCGATCCTCCATGATCCCGCGTCGGACATCCGGAGCCCCAAGGATCTGGAGGGCCGGCGGGTCGGTGTGAACCGCGGCTATACGGTCACCACCGGCGTCTGGGCGCGGGCGGTCCTGCGCGAGGAGTACGGAGTCGATCTCGACCGGGTGCGGTGGGTGCTGTCGGGCGACGAGCACGTGGCCGCGTACCGGCCTCCGGCGAATGTCGAGCCGATGGTGGGACAGCGCTCGCTGGAGGAGCGGCTGACGGACGGCGAACTCGCTGCCACGATCGGTGTGAACGCCGAGTCGCCACGGCTGTCACCGCTGATCGCCGATCCCGAGGAGGCGGGCTTCGCGGCCCTGCGCGAGCGCGGGTTCTATCCGATCAACCATCTGGTCGTGGTGCGGGACGAGCTGCTCGCCGAACGGCCGGAGCTGGGCGCGGAGGTCTTCGACGCCTTCGCCCGCGCGAAGCGGCTGTACGTCGAGCGGCTGCGCGACGGATCGGCGGAGAGCCCCGGCGCGGCCGACCGGATGTACCGGCGCGTCATGGACGAGACCGGGGCCGATCCGCTCCCGTACGGCATCGAGCCGAACCGGGCGGTGCTGGAGACGCTCGTACGTCATGCGGTGGACCAGCGGATCCTCGACCGGCCGCCGGTGATGGAGGAACTCTTCGCCGAGAGCACGCGCGATCTGAGGGCCTGACGGTCGGTCGTACATGTCCGGTACGACCCGTCGGTACGCGTATGACCCGTCGGTATGCCCCGTCCCGACAGACCCGTCCCCACAGGAGGAGAGACCCATGCACATTGTCATCGCCGCGGATCACAACGGTGTGGTGCTGAAAGGCCGTCTCGCGGCGTGGCTGACGGCACACGGCCATACGGTCGACGATCGCGGCGCCTACGGAGACGCTGAGCAGATCGTGGACTATCCGCCGCTCTGTGCCGATGTCTGCTGGCAGGTGACGAACGGTCCTGCGGACCGCGGGATCGTGCTGGGCGGCAGCGGACTGGGCGAGACCATCGCCTGCAACAAGCTTCCCGGAGTACGGGCCGGGCTCTGCCACGATCTGTGGAGCACCAGGATCTCGCGCGGCAACAACGACTCCAATGTGCTGGTCCTGGCGGCGAAGGTGCTGGCGCCCGAGGCGGCGGAGGAGATCGTGGCCACGTGGCTCAAGACGCCTTTCAAGGGCGGGATACATCAGCGGCGGCTGGACCAGATCGAGGCGATCGAACGCGGCGGCGGGGCGCGGGCGTTCTGACACCGCCCGCGCCCCGCGCCTTCGCCCC
>NZ_FMDK01000421.1 GCF_900091995.1 Streptomyces sp. MnatMP-M17 | reverse complement strand
GGGAGCCGCTGCCGTGCCGCGTCCAGGAGCGGCAGGTCGGACACCGTCCAGGCCTGGGCGTTCTCGCGCTGGAGCTTCGACACGTCGTCGGGACCGAGCCAGGGAGCGCACATCCGCAGATAGGCGGGTACCGACCACAGGTCTCCGACGAGGTCGGCCGCTTCGAGCAGTGGCCACGCGCGGTTGAAGGCCGTGAGCAGTTCCCTGTTCTGCCGCAGCGACTTGCGGAGCAGACCGGGCGAGACGGCGCTGTCCTGTGCCGAGGCGTCGCCGTCGTGCGCGTCCACCAGGATGGTGAGCAGCTCCTCCCAGACCTGCTCGCGCGCCTCGTTGTGCGGAGTACCGGGTTCTGCCGCTTCGAACGCCACGGCCCAGTCGCCGGCGCCCAGCCAGATGTCGGACCAGTGGGTCGTGACCGTCATTCCCTTGGCGGGCGGCTCCTCGTAGAACCTGACGGCCGTCTCGATCGCCTTCACCATGTTCACGGACGACTTCAGGCGGGCCACGTCCGGGTCGGTCTCGATCGCCGCTCCGGCTCCCTCGGCGACGAGGTCCCGCAGGGTGCAGGTCTGTACGCCCTCCTCGCCGAGGCTGGGCAGGACGTCGGCGACGTAGGCCAGGTAGGGCTGGTGCGGACCGACGAACAGTACGCCGCCACGGCGGTGACCGAGGCGCGGGTCGGAGTAGAGGAGGTAGGCGGAGCGGTGCAGAGCGACGACGGTCTTTCCCGTGCCCGGACCGCCGTCTACGACGAGAGCGCCGCGGGATCCGGCCCGGATGATGGCGTCCTGGTCGGCCTGGATGGTGGCGAGCACGTCTCGCATCCGTTCCGACCGGTTGCTGCCGAGGCTGGCGATGAAGGCGGACTGGTCGTCGAGCGCGGCGTGCCGTTCACGCCCGTCAGCGGTGAACACCTCGTCCCAGTAGTCGCTGATCCGGCCGCGGGTCCAGCGATATCTGCGGCGGCTTGCCAGTCCCATCGGATTGGCGTGCGTCGCCGCGAAGAACGGCTCCGCCGCGGGGGAGCGCCAGTCGAGCAGCAGCCGGCGGCCCGCGCTGTCGGTGAGGCCGAGCCGTCCGATGTACGCGGGCTCGGAGTCGTCCGCGCCGACGATATGTCCGAGGCAGAGGTCCAGACCGAAGCGGCGCAGGGCGCGCAGCCGGCCGGTCAGCCGGTGGATCTCGATGTCCCGGTCCATCGCCTCCCGGCCGATGCCGCCGGGCGCCCTGCGCTCGGCGTCGAGGCGGTCGGACAGCTCGGCGATCGCCTGTTCGAGGCTCTCCGCGATGGCCGCGAAGTGCTGCTCGTCGTTGGCGATCAGCAGTGGGTCGGCCTTGGCGGAGAGGCGGTCGGGAAGGTCGAACGCGCTGGTGGTCGTGGGTTTCATACCATCAGCTCCGAGCCGAGGTCGCGCCCGCGGAGCCCGACGGCGCACACACCGGCACCTCGGCCACCGGCACCTCGGCGCCGAGCGCCCACAACCGGCTCGACGTACCGCACACCCCATGAACCGACAGCAACACATGCACTTTGTGGATCTCCCGTTTCCGCAGGTCCTGGCCTCGGCCAGTGATTCTGCGCCACGACCCGGGCCTTGCCGCAAGCCCCCCGGTGCGCTATACGTTGAGAGTGGCGAGGCGTGGGTACGGGTACGTGCTGCCGCCCGGTCCGCCGATCCTACGAACCCAGCTGCCGGTAGCGCCCCTTGAAATACATCAGCGGGCCGCCCTCCGCGCTCGGCAGTTCCGCTGTCAGTACCCGGCCGATGACCAGTGTGTGGTCGCCCGCCTCCACGCGCTGTTCCGTACGGCATTCCAGAGCCGCCAGTGCGCCGCTGATCAGCGGCGCGCCGCTCACCTTTCCGCGGCGGTACGGGATGTCCTCGAAGAGCAGCCGGTCGCTGATACGGCCCTTCATCGCGAACCGGCCCGCGATGTGCCGCTGACTCTCCGTCAGTAGAGAGGCCGCCCACAAGGGCTGTTCGGCGAGCAGATCGTCCATGCGGGAGCCGTTGCGGACGCTGACCAGGACCAGCGGCGGTTCCAGGGAGACGGACATGAAGGCCGTCGCCGTCATGCCGGCGTCCTCGCCGCGCGGGCCGTCCGTGCTCAAGGGCGGTTCGTGGGCGGTCACCAGCACCACGCCCGCGGCCAGTCGTGCCAGGGCGGCGCGGAACTCGTCGTTGCTCACTCCCTCAGCATGAGGGATGGCCTCCGTAGGAGGGATCACCTCGGCGCGAGGGATGGCCTCGGTCCGGGCGGCGTGGGTCGTCTGGAACTGGGACTGGGACACGGGCGAACGCTAGCTTCCGCCGCCGCCCGTCCACATCGGGCCGACGGACCAGGACCGGTCCTAGGACCGGCCGCGCAGGGACCGCCCGGGACCCCTGGGACCGCCATCCGCAGCGGCGAGAGCGTCGTAGGATCACAAGGCACGGTCCCGGTCTCCCGGGCCCTGCGAGCGCCTCCGGAAGGCCCCGCACACCGTCCGGAATTTGCGTTCAAGAAAGCCCTGGAGCGCTCCCGTCAGGCGCTCTTCCTCCTCTTCGGATCATGTGACTTGAGTCACAGAGCACAGTATTTGCTGACCCTGTGTACCGGGCGGACAGCTCGCTGTGATTCAGTGGCGATGAGAATGCAACACGAGAGCCGATGAGAATCCTGGAGTTGCTGTCGAGGTCTCGGGGAGAGCGAGCAATGGAGACCGAGTCGGAGCCGTATGTCCGTCTTGCGACCCTGCGGCAGTTGCACCAGGCCGTCGCCGAACTCAACACCGCCCGCAGCCTGGCGGACACCCTCCAGACCGTCGCGGACGGTGTCGTCAGAGGACTCGGCTACGAGCTGGCGTGCGTCAATGTCGTCCAGGCCGACGGTGATCTCGTCGTCGCGGCCTTCGCGGGCAGCGCCGCGGCCGAGGCGCTGATCACCGGCCGGGTCGGCTCCCGGGGCTCCTGGGAGCGCCGGCTCGCGATGGGCGAGAGCTGGGGCGACCTGCGGTTCATACCGCACACCGAGGGCTGGGTGCTGCTGGAGGACGACGTGCCTCAGTGGTACACCGACGGTCCCGATCCGCGCTTCGAGGACGAGTGGCACCCGCAGGACCGCCTCTACGCGCCGATGTACGCGTCCGGCGGCGGCTGCGAGTTGCTCGGTGTCATCTCCGTCGACCGGCCGCGCGGTGGCCGCCGTCCCGGGCCCTGGGGACAGGAAGCCCTCCAGATGTACGCGTCCCAGGCCGCCATTGCGATCAGTAACGCTCGCCTGCGAGCAAATATGCAGCGCGCCCTTGTGCGGCTCGAACGTGAACAGCAGGCGCTGCGGGCCAGTGAGGAATCCTTCCGTCAGGCGTTCGAGTACGCGCCCAGCGGTATGGCCATCGCCGAGATGGGCGGCGACCAGCACGGCAGGCTGCTGCGGACCAATGACGCGCTCTGCCGGCTGCTGGGCCGCCCGGCCTCCGCGATGCGCCGCCACTCCTTCTCCGATCTGGTCCATCCCGAGGACATAGGGACGCTGCTGCGCACCTCCGCCGAGGGCGGCCGGGCCGAGCTGCGGCTCGCCCGCCGCGACGGCACGTACGTCTGGGTCTCGCTGCGTAACTCCGTCGTCGCGGACACCGCCGACGGCCCCCGGTTCCTGCTCACCCATGTCGAGGACATCGAGGAGCGCAAGAGCCGCGAGCTCCAGCTCGCCCACCGCGCCTCGCACGACTCGCTCACCGGTCTGCCGAACAGCGCGGAGCTGCGCTCCCGCCTCAGCGCCCGGCTCTGTTCGCGGCCCCATGCCCTGCGGGAGACCGCGGTCGAGGCGCTGGACGCGGCGTACGGCGGGTACGAGGGCACGGTGCTGTACGAGCCCGGATACGACGCGTACGACGGCTATGACGGGTACGACGGCTACGAGGAGCAGGCGGGCCGCGGCGGCGGCGTACGCAGCGGTGGCCGCGTCGGCGGCCCGGCCGGCGGCGGTGCCTTCGACCACCATGTGCACATGGTCGCGCCCAGCGACGACGGCGAGGCCGACGACGGTACGAAGGGCCTCGCGGTGCTCTTCTGCGACCTCGACGGTTTCAAGTCCATCAACGACCGCTTCGGCCACAACACCGGCGACGCGGTCCTGATCGAGGTCGCGCACCGGCTGACCACGGGCGTACGGGACGGCGATACGGTCGCCCGGCTCGGAGGTGACGAATTCGTCGTCCTCGCGGACGGCCTGGGAGCGGCGGACGCCGCGGATCTCGCCGTACGGCTGCGGAACGCGATCATTCCGCCGATCCGGGTCGACGGACGGGCGGTCCGGGTCGGCGCGAGCTTCGGCATCAGCTGGGCGGCCTGCGGGATGTCCGTGGAAGAGGTCCTGCAATCCGCCGACCAGCGGATGTATGTCGAGAAGCGGTCCCGCAAGACGGTCCACCGGCGGGCGGGATAGCCCTCAGTGCGTGTGTGCGTGGTGTGGTGAAGGCTGTGATGAGGGCTTGAGTGCTCCGGCGCCCGGGAGGCGTCCGGTGAGTATCCGGAGGCGTCCGTACGTATGCCGGTACGAATGCCGGTACGCAGGACCGGTGCGTAGGACAGGACAGAACAGAACAGGGCCGGATTCGGGACAGGGCTGGGACAGAGCCGCGACGCGTTGTTTACCGCGGGGGCCGCACAGTGGCAACGCACAGTCAAGGCCCGTCCAAGGGCTTGCTCATTCGAGGTAGGCTCGGCCGGTCGGCGACGCTGGCGAGATGGTAAGGAGTGACCCAGGGATGACGGCCGGGAACAACGGCGCGAGCACGCCCGAGGACGACGATCCGTTCGGCTATCTGTACGAGGACGGACAGGCGCAGGGCGGCGGTCAGCGGCGCCAGGGCGGCTACGGCTACCCCGGTCCCGGTGCGCAGCCCGGGGTGCCCAGGACTTCGTACAACCAGGTCAGAACGGTCGGCGAGCGCCAGTACGGACAGCCGCAGGTCCCGCCGCAGCAGCAGGCGCCCGCCTATGGGCAGCAGCCGCAGTACGGCCAGCAGGCCGCGTACGGCCAGGCGCCCTACGGCCAGCAGCCGAGCGCTCCGTACGCCGCGCCGGAGACCTATCCCGGCGCCTCCGCCACCCGTCAGGTGCCCGCCCAGCGCGGCAGCGGCGGCGGACGCGGCGGCCCCAACACCAGAGGCCTGCTGATCGGCGCGATCGCGGTGGTCGTGGTCGTGGTGATCGGTATCACAGCCGCGGTGCTCTCCAGCGGCGACGACGGCCAGGACAACGAGGCGACTCCGTCCGGCGGCCCGTCGGTCTCCACCTCCGAGCAGCCCGGCGACAAGCCCAGCGAGGGCGCGTCCGAGAAGCCCGCCGAGGGCATCCAGCTCCCCAAGCAGGATGCGGCGACCCTGAAGCTGGGACCGCCCGCCGCGCTGGCCACCGACATCAAGGGAGCCGAGGGCACGAACGGCTCGTATGTGACGGGCTTCAACGCCGTCGGCGCGTCCGTGACCTGGACCGCCGATATCGAGAAGGCTGGCGCGTACGCGCTGTCGGTGCGCTACGCCATCCCGGCCAAGGACGCGAACGCGACTCTGACCGTCAACGGCAAGGCGAACTCCAACCCGATCGGGCTGAAGAACTTCATCCATTCGAATGATCCGAACTGGGAGAAGAACTGGCAGACCACCTGGGCGCCGGTCGAGCTCCAGGCGGGCCAGAACACCATCAAGATCTCCTGCGAGCCGGGCAACCAGTGCGACGCCATCCTCGACTGGCTGGAAGTCACGCCGCCGAAGAACTGACCTGACCTACCACGCGTAGGAACCCCGCCACCGTCCCGGCCATCGCCTCGCGAGCCGGGACGAGGTATTTCCTGGGATCGACGGTCGACGGACGGTCCGTGAGGTACTCCCGTACGGCGCCGGTGAAGGCCGCGTTCAGGGCCGTACCGACATTGATCTTGACCATGCCGGCCGCGACCGCCCGGCGGATCTCCTCGTCGGGCACGCCGGAGGAGCCGTGCAGGACGAGCGGTACGGGCACGGCCGCGCGCAGGGCGCCGATCAGCGCGTGGTCCAGGGCCGCCGTACGCCGGGTCATCGCGTGGGAGGAACCGACCGCGACCGCCAGCGCGTCCACACCGGTCCCGGCGACATAGGCCGCCGCCTCCGCCGGATCCGTACGGACACCGGGAGCATGCGCGCCGAGGGCCGCGCCGTGCGGTGGTTCGCCGTCCTTGCCGCCCACCGCGTCCTTGCCGCCCACCGCGTCCTTGCCGCCCACCGCGCCCAGCTCGGCCTCGATCCAGACGCCATGGTCGTGGCCCAGCCGCACGGCGTCCGCCGTGGCCTTGAGGTTCTGCGCGTACGGCAGCTTCGAGGCGTCGAACATCACCGAGCTGAAACCGGCGTCGAGCGCGGCCCGCAGCAGATCCGCCGACTCGACATGGTCGAGATGGAGCGAGAGCGGTACGGAGGAGGCGCGGGCGACGGCCGCCGCGGCGGCGG
>NZ_FMDK01000879.1 GCF_900091995.1 Streptomyces sp. MnatMP-M17 | reverse complement strand
CGGGCTCGTTCGGCCCGGGGGCTGGCGGCTGGCAAATCCTTCGACTTGCCGCCGTCGCCCTTCGAACCGCCCTTGCCGGACCCGGAGTTGCCCGGACTTCCCTTGCCCGTACCAGATCCTCCAGAGCCGTTCTGGCGGCCTTTGGGACCGCCGGACGACTCATTGCCCTTCGAACCGCCTCCGCGCCCGCCAGCGGAACGATCAGAGCCCTTCCCGGTGCTCTTGGGGGAGTTGCCGCTCCCGGAGCCTCCGCCGGAGCCCCGGCCCGAGCCACCGCCACCGGAGCCGCCGGCCTTCGAGCCGCCCTTGTCGGAACCCATGCCGGAGCCGGAGGACCGCGAGCGGTCCGCGTCGGCCTTGCCGCGGGCCACCGCCTTGTCGGCCTTCGCTTTCATCATCGCGGTGTGGAGCCTGGAATTCTGCTCCATCATCGCGACTTCCCGGGCGGTACGGGCCTCCACAAGCGCGGCCTTGCGTGCGATTTCCGCCTCACGGAACGACGCTTCTCCGGCGTGCCGGTCCCGCGCTACTTCCAGTCGGTATTCCAGCCAGTCACCGAGACGGTCAGCAAGAGAACGACGCTGGACATATTCTCCGTCCTCTTCCTCGTATTCTCCGCCCCCGGAATCCGGGGGGCCGGGAATTCCCGTTTCGCGGAGCGCCGTTTCCGGGGAAATCGGCTCGCGAACAGCCGGGATTTCCATTGTTGTCTCTTCCGGGGACTCCGGAGGGACACCATCACCCGCACTGCTGTCCGGCGGTTCGGAATAAAAGAGATCCCCGGCATCGGGAGCGTCCGGCATCGCGCCGGAATCACCGCCCCGAGCGGGGAGGTGAACAACGTTGCTGTCGGTGTCGTCGGACACGCGACTCCTCCTCCTGGGCTTGACAACCGGCACCGGCCTCGCGTACACGCGTGCGCGGCACGCGTGACACGCGACACGCGCGGCACGCGTTGGGATCGCCGAAGGGCCGTCCCCAGGGGATCGGAGGCGGCCCTTCGTGCGGAATGCGAGAGTCAGCCGACGTAGCGGCGGTAGACGTTCTCCAGGGCGAGCGCGACCTCACGGATGAACACCGTGTCTCCGTCGCGGAATGCCTGCGTGCCCCGGATATTCATGAGCCGGAGCCAGTAGTAGAAAGTGCCGAGGTCAACGCCGTGTTCAGCGATCAGATCCTGTCTGATTTTCCGCTCGTGTTGCGCACGGTTGTATTTCTTCCGCTCGGCCCTCGTGAGCGGGCGACCTGCACTCACGCCGATTCCCTGCGGTCCAGGTTGTAAATCGACGTGGGACCACCATAGCCCATATCCGAGCTCTGCGCACCCTGCTGCCCCGGGTTTTCCGGGGCGACCTGGAGCGGCGGGTTGTTCTTACGCGCCTCGATCTGCGTCTTTTCCTTTCGCTGCCTCTTAACCTCCTTCACCTTTTCGTCGTGGGCGTGGCGCTTGTGGGTGCTCTTTTCCAGTCCCGAACTAATGCTCTTGAGGTTCTTGAGAATGTCGTTCAGGGATTTTTCCACCGGGAAAGAGCGCAGGAAAGCCTGGCCCATCCTGTCGCCCTCCACACGCGTTCCGCGGCAGTGCACGCGGGTCTCGCGCCGGAGGATCTCCAGCTTGGCCTGCATGTCCAGCACGACCCGGTTGAAGTCCGCGAGGTAGTGCGCGTAGGCGGCGGGGTTCTTCGCGATCTCGCGCAGCGCCTCGTTCGGGTCGTCAAAGAAGTTCCTGTCGGTGTCGGTGTTCACGGGGGTCCTCCACGGGGGTCGGATCTGCTGTACTCGGGGGCTGTTGACTGCTTCCGGCAGTCGCAGCGAGGGCCAGCCCACTACGGATGGGCTGGCCCTCACTGATGTGTGCCGGACGGGTGCGGGGCGCCGGCCTTGCTTCCAGCGGGTCCGCTGAGTGATGCGGCCTTCAGGGCTGGTCGCCCGTGGGCGGACGGTGTGTGCCGCGTGGTCTCACGAGACGACCTTGAAGCGGGACCGTGCGATCTCAAGGCGGCGCCCGGCAGTGGCGCGTGAGACGCCCAGGACGTCCTTGGCCTCGTCGACTGAGACGGTGTCCACACCCTGTCGCCGGTACATGAGACTGAGCAGCGAGGTGATCTGCCCCTCGATCTCAGCGTCCCGGGCGAGCGCGGGGCGGCTTGTCTCAGCGGAGCGCAGCGCGACCGGAGCCGCACTGTTGCCCGAAGGACTTGTCTCATGGCCTGACCTGCGCGTCTCACGCGCGTGAGACGCCGTCTCAGCCGTACTCACCAGCCCGCCTGTCTCACTGATGCCCGTCTCAAGCGCCCGGGGCGTCTCACTCCCGCATGTCTCGGCAACGGGTGCCGGTGCGGTGCGGGGGTGGGGAACCGTCTCACCGAGACCGGTGAGACCGGAGACCGGGGCCGGGCCGGTCTCACCGGCGGGTGTGGAGTGTGTCGTCTCATCCAGTCCGGCTCGGTTCCCGGTGCCGGTCTCACCGGAGTCCGTCTCAGGCTCTTTGGTGATCTGGTGGATGCGCCACATCACCCACGGGGCGATCGCTGCGACCGCGACGATGAGCCACCACAGCGGATCGCCCTTCTTGTCGACGCCGACCAGTCCGGCGTCCGCGAGGTGATAGATGGCGTTCGCGGCGACCATGAGGATCAGGGCGCCCGCGACGTCACGGTGCCGGCGGAACGCCTGCACGACGTAGACGTCGATCGCCAGCGGCAGCGCCCAGGCGACCTCCGCGGGCCAGCCGCTCAGCTGGGCCAGGGCGAACTCGCCGGAGGCGGTGAGGACGATCGTCGCGCCCAGGGCCACGCGCGGCCCCCAGGTGTTGACGAAGTTCTTCCCCTTCCCCTGGCGGGCGATGAGCGCCTGGGCCTTCGCGGTCTCCTCGCGGGTGGCCTCCAGTTCCCGCCGCGCCGCCTGCTGTTCGGCACGGAACCGGGAGCGCACCTGCTCGGCTTCCGTCTCGGCGGCGGCCACAAGGCGGGCCGCCTCCTTCTCGGCCGCCGTGATCCGCTCGGACGCGGCGCTCTCCGCGCCGGAGATGGCGCCGGCTGCTTTGGCCTCCGCGATCGAGCGGACCTTGAGGACGTCCTCCTCCGCCTGCGCCTGGGCGGCTTCGAGGACCTGCCGGGCCTCCCCGCGCCGGTCGTCGGCGTCCTGCTCGGCCTCGCGCAGCACCTCGGCCGCCTGGCCGCGGGCGTGGTCCAGGATCCGGGCCGCGTCCTCCTCGGCCGTCTCGACCTCCTCGCGAGCCTGGACACGCAGCTGCTCAGCGTCCTTCTCTGCCTGCTGGCGCATCTCGGCCGCAGCCTCGCGGCGGGCGTGGGCGTCGTCTTCGGCAGCGGACACCAGGTCAGCGGCCCGGTGCTTGGCCTCCTCCACCAGGTGCGCTGCGTGCCCGGCGGTGGCCTCGGCCTCGGCCCGGGCGCGCTCCTTGTCCCTCTCGGCCTCGGTACGGACCTGTGCCGCGCGGGCGCGGGCTGCCTCCACGATCCGGGCGGCCTCCGCTTCCGCCTCGGCCTGGAGCTTCTCTGCGGCCTGCCGACGGCGGGCCAGGGTCTGCTCGGCCGCCGCCAGGTCGCCGTCGGCGATCGTGCGGGCGCGCTGGACGGTCTCCTCGGCCGCCGCGATCTGTTCGTCGGTGAGCTTGCGCATCCGCTCGGTCTGCTCCCTCGCGGCCGTGAGGATGCTGTCCGCTTCCGCCTGTGCCTTCTGTGCGGCGCTGTCGGCCTCGGCCGTCTGCCGGCGCGCTCTGGCGAGCAGGGCCTCGGCCTCGGTGCGCGCGGCGGCGAGCAGCTGGTCGGCCTCCGCGCGGGCGGCCGTCACGGTCGCTTCGGTATCGACGACCGGCGTCGGTACGGGGGCGGGAGCAGTGGCCGCCGTCGTACCGGTGTCCTCGCTCGCAGCGGCCGTCGCGGCGGCTGTGGTGGCTTCGGTCCTGGCCGTCGTCTTCTTGGCGGCAGCCTTGCGGGCGGGCTGGCGTCGGCTGGTCACAACAGGTCCTTTCGTGCGGGGCGCGAGGCCGGCGCGGGCTTGGTGGGGGGGAGGGGCGGCTGGAGGGGTCGTCAGCGGATCCACCGGCCGTCGCGGATGACGACGGTGCCGTCCGTGAGGGTGAGGTTGGTGATGAACGCGGACAGCGTGGTGCCGTCCAGCGCGCGGCGGGTGTAGTCGGTGGCCCACACGTCCTCGCCGTCCCGGCTGCCGAAGAGGTAGACCCGGGTGGCGAAGGCGGGCTCCAGAACGGCCGCCGCGTTCTGGGCCCGGCGCTCGGTCGGCAGGACGAGCGTCCCGCACGAGTCGTTGAAGCCGATCAGGAACAGGTCGCGCACCTCGAAGCCGCGCACGTCCAGCACGCTCAGGATGGGCTCGGTCGAGCCGTGGGTGTAGACACCGTTCGGATGGGTCTTGATCCACCGGTTCGTCGCGAACCGGCTCATGTCGTAAGGCATCGTGACCTCGTCTCAGGTTTGTGAGTCCGGGCCTTTCCCGGAATCAGGCGTAGGAAAGGCCGACCGCCCGAGGCGCGGGCTGTCGGCTCGGAGAGTGCTGTGGGGGTGGCAATAAAACTGTCCGGGGCTCCCGCCCGGCGGGAACGAAACTCAGCGCTCCATGCCGGTCGCGGATCCTCAGCCGTGATACGGCCAGCGCGAAACCGGACCGAAGAACGCCCGGAATGCGACGGCGGCCAACAGCGGCGGCACCAGCAGCATCATGGCGATCAGTACGTAGCGCACAGGCGTGACCCCTTCTACGGATGGTGCTGACCCGGGCTGTCCGGCTCCCTTGCGACTCGGGCCCTCCCGGTGAGATCCGGGAGGGCCCGAGCAGGCAACCGACAGAACGTG
>NZ_FMDK01001178.1 GCF_900091995.1 Streptomyces sp. MnatMP-M17 | reverse complement strand
GAGATCTCCCCCTACGAGCTGGCGGGCGCGGCCGATGTCGACGCCGCCGTCGCCGCCGCGCTCGCCGCCTTTCCCGGCTGGGCGGGCGCCACGCCGGGCGCGCGCTCCGACGCCCTCCACCGCTTCGCCGAGGTCCTCGCGGAACAGGCCGCAGACTTCGCGCACGCCGAGACGCTCCAGTGCGGCAAACCGATCAGACTGTCCACCGAGTTCGACGTCCCGGGCACCGTCGACAACACCGTCTTCTTCGCGGGTGCGGCCCGCCGTCTCGAAGGTGTCTCCGCCGGTGAGTACAGCGGCGACCACACCTCCTATGTACGCCGAGAGCCGATCGGTGTCATCGGCTCCATCGCGCCCTGGAACTATCCGCTCCAGATGGCCGCCTGGAAGATCCTCCCGGCCGTCGCCGCGGGCAACACCATCGTGCTCAAGCCCGCCGAGATCACTCCGTTCACCTCGCTGATGTTCGCGCAGGCCGCCCAGCGGGCCGGACTTCCCGACGGTGTGATCAATGTCGTCTCCGGCGCGGGCCCGGACGCCGGTGAGCATCTCGTCGGCCACCGCGATGTCGTGATGACCTCCTTCACCGGTTCCACCGCCGTCGGCCGCCGCGTCGCCGAGATCGCCACCGCCACGGTCAAGCGGCTGCATCTGGAACTCGGCGGCAAGGCGCCCTTCCTCGTCTTCGACGACGCGGACCTGGAGGCGGCGGTCCACGGCGCGGTCGCCGGGTCGCTCATCAACGCCGGCCAGGACTGCACGGCCGCCACCCGCGCCTATGTCCAGCGTCCGCTGTACGACGCCTTTGTCGCCGGAGTCGCCGCGCTGATGGAGACCGTACGCATGGGCGATCCGCTGGACCCGGAGACCGACCTCGGCCCGCTGATCTCGCACAGCCACCGGGACCGCGTCGCCGGCCATGTCGACCGGGCCCGTGACCACGCGCGTGTCGTCACCGGCGGCGAGGCGCCCGGAGGCGAGCTCAAGGAGGGCGCGTACTACCGGCCCACGCTCATCGTGGACGCCGCCCAGAACAGCGAGATCGTCCAGTCCGAGATCTTCGGACCGGTCCTTGTCGTCCTGCCGTTCGACACCGACGACGAGGGCATCCGCCTCGCCAACGACACTCCGTACGGCCTCGCCGCCTCCGCCTGGAGCCGTGACGTCTACCGCGCCGGCCGCGCGACCCGGGAGATCAAGGCCGGCTGCGTCTGGGTCAACGACCACATCCCGATCATCAGCGAGATGCCCCACGGCGGCTACAAGGCCAGCGGGTTCGGCAAGGACATGTCCGTGTACTCCTTCGAGGAGTACACCCAGGTCAAGCATGTGATGTACGACAACACCGCGGTGGCCAGGAAGGACTGGCACCGCACGATCTTCGGCGACCGCTGTTAGGACCTGGATCGGCCGGCCGCCGGTCTTCTCACCCACCCGAAAGGGCACAGCGCATGGAGCAGTACGAGCCCGACCGTCTCTCCGCGGCCCAACTGGCCGCCGTGCGGCGCAGCATGACCAGTGGCCGGGGCGCCCTGACCCGCCGCTCGATG
>NZ_FMDK01000012.1 GCF_900091995.1 Streptomyces sp. MnatMP-M17 | reverse complement strand
CCCGAGCGGCGTGTGCCGACCGGCCGACGCGCCGCGCCAGATCGGCCGACACGCCGCCGCAGTGGCTGACACGCCGCCATCGGACCGTTCCGCAACGTGACTTCGGCAACTCCGTCACGCCGTGCGAGAGGCATCGCCGTATGGGCCACGGTGGACGAAACCCATGTGAGCTGGGCTTCTGTACGAGAAGCGGATCAACCATGCCGGAACGCGGAACAGTTGGCGCCGCTTTGCACCAAGACGGCCCTTGACGTGAAGCCTTGCCTACGGGTTGGCTGTCCGCGATCATCGCTCGTTCATGTGCCCTGGAGGATCACGCGGATGTCCCCGCCTCCGCCGCCCCTGGGCCGCTTGCGAAGACGTGGCTCACGCTCCGACCAGTTCTTCGATCCGGCCCTCGACGACGCCGAACTCGGCGCGGTAAGAGACCAACTGGCCCAGGGCCGTTGGTCCGAGGCCCGCACCCTCCTCGCCGCCACCGGTGACGACTGGGACCGGCGGGGCCACCGGGCCGTCGTACTCGCCCAGGCCGCCGGCGCCGTCGCCTGGACCCGCGACTGGCTGCTCGCGGAGCCCGACAGCTCCGACGCGGCCACCCTGCTCGCCTGTGCCACCGCCGTCGCCGCACTGCGCGGCAAGGAGCGGGAGGAGAAGGCCCGGGAGGCCTGCCGCGAGGCGGTCCGCAGGTCGCCGGCCGATCCCACTCCCTGGCTCGGACTGCTGCTCCTGGCCCGTACGCTCGGGACCGAGGAAGAGACCGCGCGGCTCTTCGACGAGGTCAGGAGCCGCCATCCGGAACACCATCACGCGCACCATCTGATGGCGGCGCGGCTCGCGGAACGGCATCCCGACGCGGGCCAGGATCCCTTGCACGAGGTGTACGACTTCGCCTCCTGGGCCGCCGAACAGGCGCCCGCCGACTCGCCGTTGGCGGTCCTCCCGGTGGTCGCCCACGCCGAGCGCTACCGCGTGCTCGCGGCGGCCGGGCACGAGCCGGCCGATCCGGCCGGATCCGGCCACTGGACCGGGCGCCGCGCCCGGCAGGTGCTGAAGGTTGCCTTCGACTGGTGGCTGGAGTGGGAGAGCGAGGAGCATCCGCGTAACCGCGTCGATCTCAACTTCCTCGCCCACGCCCAGTTCCACGACGGCCGTACCGCCGAGGCGGCGGCGCTCTTCCAGCGCATCGGCCCGCACATTACACCGGCGCCCTGGTCCTATCCGGACCGTGATCCCCGTAAAGCCTTCACCGCCGCGCGTGACGCCGCGTTCGGCGCCGCCTGACCAGCGCACCACCCTTCCCGAAAGGATTCCCCTGTCATGCCGACGGGCAGTTCGAGCACGAGCGAGATCAATACCTTCAAAGGGCAGGAACGGGCCCTGCGCGCCGACCGGCTGGGCACACTGGGGCTGCTGCTCTCCGTGCTCGCCGCGAGCGCGCCACTGCTGACGGTCGCCGGTGTCATGTCCGCGGTCTACGGCGTGATGGGCGTCGTCGGCCAGCCCTTGCTGTATGTCGTCCTCGGGATCGTCCTGGTGCTGTTCAGCATCGGATACGCGGAGATGAGCCGGCATGTGCACAACGCGGGCGCCTTCTACGCGTATATCGCCCGCGGTCTCGGCCCGAGCGCCGGCGCGGGCGCCTCGCTCGTCGCCCTGGTCGCCTACAACGCCATGCAGGTCGGCATCTACGGCATCTTCGGCTTCGAGATCTCCGGGCTCTTCGCCACCTATCTGGACATGAGCGTGGTCTGGTGGATACCGGCGCTCGCCGCCGTCGCGCTCGTCGGTCTGCTCGGCTGGCTGAAGATCGACCTCAACGCGAAGGTCCTCGGTGTGCTGCTGTTCATCGAGATCGCCCTGGTCGTGATCTTCGATGTCGCCGCGGTCGCGGATCCGGGCAAGGAAGGCCTGTCCCTGGCGGCGTTCAACCCGGACGCGCTGACCGGCGCGGGCATCGGCACCGCGCTCTGCTTCTGCATCGCCGCCTTCGTCGGCTTCGAGCAGGCTCCCGTCTACGCCGAGGAGACCAGCCGTCCGCATGTCGTCGTCTCGCGCGTGATGTTCCTGGCCGTCGGTCTCTCCGCGCTCTTCCTGGCGCTGAGCGCCTGGGCGCTCTCCGTGGCCGCAGGGCCCGGCGAGATCGTCGCCCTCTCCGCCAAGGAGGGACCCGGACTGATCTTCGGACTCACCGAGGCCCGGCTCGGCGCCACCTTCACCGATGTCCTGCATGTGCTCTATGTGACCGGTATGTTCGCCGCGCTGCTCAGCTTCCACAATGTCGTCGCCCGCTACGCCTTCGCGATGGGCCGTGAAGGGCTGCTGCCCGCCGCCTTCGGCCGTACCAACAAGAACAGCGGCGCGCCCGCCTCCGGCTCCGCCCTCCAGTCCGTTTTCTCGATCGTCGTGGTGCTCGCCTTCGCGCTCACCGACGACAAGCCCGTCGGAGATCCGACCGCGCCGGTGCTGCGCCTGTTCACCTGGATGGGCAATGTCGGCGCGCTCGGTGTCATCGTGCTGATGGCCGCCGCCTCCTTCGCCGTCATTGTCTTCTTCGTACGGCGCGGTGCCGGCCGTCCGCAGGCGCCGCGCCTGGTCGCCTCGGCCCTGGCGGGACTCGCGCTGGTGACGATCGCCGTGTACACGGTGAAGGACTTCGACGTCCTGGTCGGCGCGGGCCCCGGCTCCTCACTGAGCTGGGTACTGCCGGGAATCATCCTGCTGGCGCTGCTCGGCGGAGTGGTGTACGGACTGGTCCTGCGCTCCGCCAAGCCCGAGGTGCACGCCCGTATCGGGCTCGGCAACGAGGCCTTCCAGCTGGAGAAGGCCGCGAAGTCGGAGACGGCCGGGGTCTGACCGATCCGGTGTCGGGTGTCCGGTCGCGATGATCTGACGAATTACTGACGGACGTCCGCGGCCCCTGGCTTCCGGGGGCCGCGGGTGTTCTCCTCGATGAGTGAACTCTCAACAGAACGAGTCCGGAGGTGAGCCCGAAGGCACGCCCGTGGGCCGCCGTCTGGTGCTCTCCATGCTCGGTCTGGGCGCCGCCGGACTCGTCGCGGCGCCCTACCTCCAGCGCGGCCTCGAAGCCTTCCTCGGCTCGGCCGCCGACAAGGATCCCACCGGTCTGACCGGACTGCTGCCCAACGGCGGCGGCTTCCGTTACTACTCCGTCACCGCCTCCGTGCCGCGCAAGGACGCGGACACCTACCGGCTGACGGTCGACGGACTGGTCGACCGGCCCGCCACGTACACCCTTGACGCGCTGCGCAAGCTGCCGCAGACCAGGATGGTCCGCGATGTGCAGTGCGTGACCGGCTGGCGCGTCCCGCACACACCGTTCGAGGGCGTACGGCTCTCGGACCTGCTCGACGCGGCCGGTGTGCGTCCGGGCGCCGGAGCGGTCCGTTTCACCTGCTTCGACGGCGCGTACAGCGAGAGCCTGACGCTGGAGCAGGCCCGGCGCGCCGATGTGCTGGTGGCGCTGAGGATGCAGGACGAGGAGATCGGGCACGCGCACGGCGGGCCTGTCAGGCTCTATGTGGCACCGATGTACTTCTACAAGTCGGCGAAATGGCTCTCCGGGAT
This sequence comes from Streptomyces sp. MnatMP-M17, assembly GCF_900091995.1. Lineage (GTDB taxonomy): Bacteria > Actinomycetota > Actinomycetes > Streptomycetales > Streptomycetaceae > Streptomyces. The sequence continues at coordinate 25,761 of NZ_FMDK01000012.1, read as the reverse complement.
CTCCGTCACCTCCGAGGTGCAGCCCGGCTACTGGGAGGAGCGCGGCTATGACGTCGACGCCTGGGTCGGCAGGTCCAACGGCCGCGACGACAGCCCGACCGTCTGAGCGGATACGGCGCTTCAGCCCGGCCGAGCGCTGGGTGCACCGTACGACCGGTGCGCTGATGCTGGTGTGCGTCGTGACCGCGGGCTGTCTGTACGTACCGCAGCTCGCCGAACTCGTCGGCCGCCGGTATCTCGTCGTCACCGTCCACGAGTGGTCGGGACTGCTGCTGCCGGTGCCCGTGCTCCTCGGTCTCGGCTCCCGCGCCTTCCGCGCCGATCTGCGCCGGCTCAACCGCTTCCTGCCGTACGACAAGGAGTGGCTGCGTGCCGCACTGCGCCGCGATCCGCGTCCCGCCTCCCGGCCTGCCGGGAAGTTCAACGCGGGACAGAAGCTCTACGCGGGCTGGATCGCGGGCGCCGTGCTGGTGATGCTCGGCACCGGTCTGCTCATGTGGTTCACCGGTCTCGCACCGGTCGTCTGGCGCACGAGCGCCACCTTCCTCCATGACTGGCTCGCCCTGGCCATCGGCATCGTGCTCGTCGGGCATATCGGGATGGCGTACGGAGATCCCGTGGCCCGGCGCGGAATGCGCACCGGATCGGTGGACCGGGCATGGGCGGAGCGGGAGCACTCTCGGTGGAAGGAGGAGTGATCCGGCCCGCCCATCCCTGGCCACTACGGAACGCGGCTACAACACCAGCGAGAGCAGCAGCACACAGCCCAGACCGACCACGGAGATGATCGTCTCCATCACCGACCAGGTCTTGAGCGTCTGGCCGACGTTCATCCCGAAGTACTCCTTCACCAGCCAGAATCCCGCGTCGTTCACATGGCTGAAGAAGAGCGAGCCCGCACCGATCGCCAGCACCAGCAGCGCGGTGTGCGTGCTGGACATGTCCGCCGCGAGCGGCGCCACCAGACCGGCCGCCGAGATGGTCGCCACGGTCGCCGAGCCGGTCGCCAGCCGGATCGCCACCGCGATCAGCCAGGCCAGCAGCAGCGCCGGGATCGACCAGTCCTCGGAGATGTCCAGGACCATCTGGCCCACTCCGGAGTCGATCAGCGTCTGCTTGAAGCCGCCGCCCGCACCGACGATCAACAGCACGCCCGCGATCGGGCCGAGCGACTTCTCGACCGTCGAGGCGAGCCGGTCCTTGGTGAATCCGGCCGCGCGGCCCAGCGTGAAGAGACCGACGATGACGGCCGCGAGCAGTGCGATCAGCGGCGAACCGACCACGTCCGCGACCCGCTGGACGGTGTGCTCCGGATCGTCCACGACGATGTCCACGAGCGCCTTGCCCAGCATCAGCACCACGGGCAGCAGCACGGTCGAGACGGTCGCGGCGAAGCTCGGCCGCCTCTCCAGTTCCTCGGAGGCGCGCTGCGGCACCATCTTGTCCGGAGCCGGGATGTCCACCCAGCGCGCCGCGTACCGGGAGAAGAGCGGTCCGGCGATGATCACGGTCGGAATGGCGACGACCACGCCCAGCGCCAGTGTGAGGCCCAGATTGGCGCCGATGGCGTCGATCGCGACCAGCGGCCCGGGATGCGGCGGGATCAGCCCGTGCATCACGGAGAGCCCGGCCAGCGCCGGAACGCCGATCCGCATCAGCGAGTAGTTGCCGCGCTTGGCGACCAGCAGCACCACCGGGATCAGCAGCACGATGCCGACCTCGAAGAAGAGCGGCAGCCCGATCACCGAGGCGATGAGGACCATCGCCCAGGGCATCGCGCGCCCGCCCGCCTTCGCGAGGATGGTGTCCACGATCTGGTCCGCGCCGCCGGAGTCCGCGAGGAGCTTGCCGAGGATCGCACCGAGCGCGATCAGCACGCCCACACCCGCGACGGTCGAGCCGAGGCCGGTGGTGAAGCTGGCTATGACCTTGTCCAACGGAGCGCCCGCGAAGGCGCCGAGCGCCAGCGTGCCGATGGTCAGGGCCAGAAAGGCATGGAGCTTGGCGACGGTGATGAGGAGGACGATGACGGCGATACCGGCGAGTACCGCCATGCCCAACTGGGCGTTGCCCGCCGAGGTGATCGGCTCGACGGCATCCGCCGCCAGCGTCTCGACGCTGAGACTGGTCACGGGGGATTCCTTCAATTCTTGTCGAGCCGGCACAGCGCGGCGACGGCCCGTTCGGTGATTTCCTGTGGGGTACCTGACACATCGACGGCGACGCCCGCCTCATCGGCCTCCAGGTTCTCCAGGGCCGCGAACTGCGAGTCCAGGAGCGCGGGAGGCATGAAGTGGCCCTTGCGCTCCGCCAGCCGCCGCCCGATGAGCGCCCGGTCGCCGGTGAGATGCAGAAAGACGGCGCCGGGCGCGGCGGCGCGCAGCCGGTCGCGGTAGGCGCGCTTGAGCGCCGAGCTGCTCACCACACCGCCGAGCCCGGCCCGTTCGTGCGCCCAGCTCCCGATCGCGTCGAGCCACGGCCACCGGTCCGCGTCGTCCAGCGGAACGCCGGCGGACATCTTGGCGATGTTCGCCGGCGGGTGGAAGTCGTCGCCCTCGGCGTACGGGACGCCCAGTGCGTCGGCGATCAGGGGCCCGACCGTGGTCTTGCCGGTTCCTGACACGCCCATCACCACGACGACGTGGGGGGTGCTCATCGCTTGCCTCGCTGTCTTCTTCGACATCGGTCGGTCGCGGACATCGGTCCGTCGCGCTACTGAAACGTATTAGGTACGACGTATTCAAGAGTCTGTGATGTAAACGTCGTACTTTTTACCTGCCGACTCCGGCCCGTAGGCTTGGTCCATGACCACAGAAGGCCGGGGCCTGCATACCCGTGTGCTCGACGCTCTCGGCCTCGCCATCACGGCGGGCGAATATCCGGCGGGCAGCGTGGTCCGCACGGACGAGGTCGCCCAGCGCTTCGATGTCTCGCGCACGGTCGTCCGCGAGGTGGTCCGCGTCCTCGAATCGATGCATCTGGTGGAGTCCAGGCGCCGGGTGGGCGTGACCGTACGTCCCACCGAGGAGTGGAACGTCTACGATCCGCGGGTCATCCGCTGGCGCCTCGCCGGTACGGACCGGCCGCGCCAGCTCCGTTCACTGACCGTGCTGCGCTCCGCGGTCGAGCCGGTCGCGGCCGGACTCGCCGCCCGCCACGCCACGCCCGAACAGTGCGCCGCGCTCACCGAGCAGGCGCTCGGGATGGTCGCCACCTCGCGAGGGCGCCGGCTGGAGGAGTATCTCGTCCATGACATCGCCTTCCACCGGGTGGTACTGAACGCGTCGGGCAACGAGATGTTCGCGCGGCTCGGCGATGTGGTCGCCGAGATCCTCACCGGCCGTACGCATCACCAGGTGATGTTCGACGATCCGGATCCGGCGGCCGTGACGCTCCATGTGGGAGTCGCCGAGGCAGTCCGTGAGGGCGACGCGGCCCGCGCGGAGGAACTCACCAGGGAGATCGCCGTCGGCGCCCTCCAGGAACTGGACGTCCTGGCGCCCTGACGGGGCGGTCGGACGCCGAGGGCCGCCGGCAGCCGCCCGGGCGCGGGATAGTGGTGCCTGACGTTCCGTCCGAGAAGTGAGGAAAGGCAGGTCCTGGCATGGCGCAGCAGGTGCGAGGGGTCATCGCTCCAGGCAAGAACGAGCCGGTACGGGTCGAGACGATCGTCGTACCCGACCCCGGGCCCGGCGAGGCCGTGGTGACGGTGCAGGCGTGCGGTGTGTGCCACACCGATCTGCACTACAAGCAGGGCGGGATCAACGACGACTTCCCCTTCCTCCTCGGCCATGAGGCCGCGGGCGTGGTGGAGTCGGTCGGCGAGGGCGTCACCGAGGTCGCGCCCGGTGACTTCGTCGTCCTCAACTGGCGTGCGGTGTGCGGCGCCTGCCGGGCCTGTCTGCGCGGCCGGCCGCAGTACTGTTTCAACACCCACAACGCCCGGCAGAAGATGACGCTGACGGACGGTACGGAACTCTCTCCGGCGCTCGGCATCGGCGCCTTCGCGGAGAAGACCTTGGTCGCCGCGGGCCAGTGCACCAAGGTCGATCCGAGCGTCTCACCGGCCGTGGCCGGACTTCTCGGCTGCGGTGTGATGGCCGGTATCGGCGCCGCGATCAACACCGGCCAGGTCGGCCGCGGCGACTCCGTCGCGGTCATCGGCTGCGGCGGTGTCGGCGACGCGGCCGTCGTCGGCGCGCGGCTCGCGGGCGCGGCCCGGATCATCGCCGTCGACATCGACGACCGCAAGCTGGAGACGGCGAGGTCGATGGGCGCCACCCACACCGTCAACTCCCGCTCCACCGACCCGGTCGAGGCGATCCGTGAGCTGACCGGCGGCTTCGGCGCGGATGTGGTCATCGAGGCGGTCGGCCGCCCGGAAACGTACAAACAGGCTTTCTACGCCCGCGACTTGGCCGGGACCGTCGTCCTCGTCGGTGTGCCCACTCCGGAGATGAAGCTCGAACTGCCCCTGATCGACGTCTTCGGCCGCGGCGGCTCCCTCAAGTCCTCCTGGTACGGCGACTGCCTGCCCTCCCGTGACTTCCCGATGCTCATCGATCTGCACCAGCAGGGCCGTATCGACCTCGCCGCCTTTGTCACCGAGACCATCGGACTCGGCGATGTGGAGAAGGCGTTCGCCCGGATGCACGAGGGCGATGTCCTCCGCTCGGTGGTGGTGTTCTGATGACCGTCCGTATCGACCATCTCGTCACCTCAGGCACCTTCTCGCTCGACGGCGGCACCTGGGACGTCGACAACAACGTCTGGATCGTCGGTGACGACTCCGAGGCGATCGTCATCGACGCCGCGCACGACGCCGCGGCCATCGAGGAGGCGCTCGGCGGCCGGGCGCTGCGCGCCATCGTCTGCACCCACGCGCACAACGACCACATCGACGCGGCACCGGCCCTCGCCGCGGCCACCGGCGCGCCCGTACTGCTGCATCCCGACGATCTGCCGCTGTGGAAGCAGACGTATCCGGAGCGGCTCCCGGACGGTGAGCTGACCGACGGCAGGACACTCTCCGTCGGCGGCACCACGCTGACCGTGCTCCACACTCCCGGGCACGCGCCCGGCGCGGTCTGTCTCCATGCGCCGGAGCTGTCGACGGTCTTCACCGGCGACACCCTGTTCCAGGGCGGTCCCGGAGCCACCGGACGGTCCTTCTCGCACTTCCCGACGATCATCGACTCGATCCGCGACCGGCTGCTCGGTCTGCCGCCGGAGACCGTCGTACGGACCGGCCACGGCGACTCGACCACCATCGGCGCCGAGGCACCGCACCTGGCGGAATGGATTCAGCGCGGCCACTGAGCGGGCCGCAGAAGCCGCGAGCGGCTTTCGAAGCGGTACGGCCCGCCCGTCACCGGATCGGTGAACTCCAGCACTTTGGCGAGCAGTTGGAGAGGCCGGGCGTAGTCGTCCGGTCCCTCCTCCAGGACCTCCGGATAGACCGGGTCGTTCAGCAGCGGCAGCCCGAGGCTGTTCATATGGACCCGGAGCTGATGGGTACGGCCGGTGGCCGGCGACAGCCGGTACCGGCCGAAACCGCCGTGGTGCTCCAGCAGTTCGATCCGGCTCTCGCTGTTCGGCTCGCCCGGCACCTCCCGCGCGGCCAGCACTCCGCGCTCCTTCTCGATCCGGCTGCGCACCGTGACGGGCAGCGCCACCGCCGGGTCGTACGGCGCCACCGCCTCGTACTCCTTGCGTACGCGCCGGTCCCGGAACAGCGTCTGGTACGCGCCGCGGTCCTCGGCCCGTACGACAAAGAGCGCGAGGCCTGCCGTCAGCCGGTCGAGCCGGTGTGCGGGCTGGAGCTCGGGCAGTTCCAGCTCCCGCCGCAGTCTGGCCAGCGCGGTCTCGGTGACATGGCGCCCGCGCGGTGTGGTGGCCAGGAAGTGCGGCTTGTCCGCGATCACGATCCGCTCGTCGCGGTGCACGATCCCGATCTCGAACGGCACCCGCTCCTCCGGGACGAACTCCCGGTGGAACCAGACATACCGTCCCGCTGTGTACGGCTCCGCGCCCGCCACCGGACCGTCCACTCCGACGAACCGGCCCGCGCGCAGTATCGCGTCGACGCGCTCCACACCGATGGCGTGCCCGAACCGCGCGACCAGATGATCCCGTACGGTCTCCCACTCGCCGCCGGGATCCGCGGGCAGCCGCACCCGTACCGGATCGATCCCGTCCCGCTGCGGCAGCGGCGCGGGCGGCGGCGGATGTCGATGTCTGCGTGCCACGGCTCCTCGCGCCCTTCCCGGTGTGGTCTCCGACTCACGGAGCGTCGGCGCCGCGAGTCTACCGACGCAGGCGTACCGATGCCCGCGTACCTCGTTCGGCCCTCGGGCGGGCAGCTCGTGGCGGTATGGCATGGTTCCGGTACCGGTGAGCCGCATGATGGTCCGGTGATCAGTGTTCTGTTCGCCCTCCTGACCGCGATCAGCAACGGCTCCGCCTCGGTGCTCCAGCGCCGGGCCGCCGCCACGGCGCCCGATGCCGAGTCCATGCGGCTCTCGCTGATCAGACATCTGCTGCGGCAGAAGGTATGGCTGGCGGGCATCGGTCTGGTGATCGTGGCGGCGGTGTGCCAGGCGGTGGCGCTCGCCACCGGGCCGATCGCCGTGGTGCAGCCGATCTTTGTGATCGAACTGCCCGCCACCCTGCTGATCGCCGCACATGTCTTCCACCGCCGCCTGCCGCCCGGCGTCTGGTACGGCGTGGCCGCGGTGACCGGCGGGCTCGCGCTGGGCATGGCCACCGCGGCGCCCGGCGGAGGCCATGAGTCCGTACAGGACTACGCCTGGATCCCGGCGCTGATCGCCACCGGGATCTTCGAGGCCGTACTGATCCTCTGGGCGCTGCGGCTGCGTGGCAATCCGCGCGCCGCGCTGCTCGGTCTCGCCGCGGCCTGCGGATACGCGCTGACCGCCGCGCTGATGAAGGACGCCGTGGCGCACCTCGACAACGGCGGCGGCGCCGCGGCGCTGTTCTCCTCCTGGCAGCTCTACGCCACAGCGGTGGCCGGCGTGGGCGCGCTGTTCCTGTTGCAGAACGCGCTCCAGGCGGGCTGGCTGGCCGCCTCCCAGCCGATGCTCACGCTCGGCGACGCGCTGATCAGCATCACCTATGGAGTGACACTGTTCGGCGAGACCTTGCGTACCGGCTGGTGGCTGGTGCCTCAGATCGTGGCCGTCGGAGTGATCGCGGTGGGCTGTGTGGACCTGGCCAGGTCGCCGCTCGCCGCAGGCGGCCCGCCTCCGCCGCCTCGCGTCCGCTGACGCGAGAGCGACGAGGGCGGCACAGGGTACGCGCGCGGCGCCCGGCCTCAGCCGAGGTGTATCTCGGGCTGATAGAGATCGAACCAGTGATACAGGTCCAGCACCCGTTCCAGACCGCGCCGGTCGCCGCTCGGCATGGTGACGTTCCGCCCGACGGCATCGGTCAGCCAGGCCCGGTCGACCAGGGTGAACACCGGATGGTCGTGGTCGGCGAGCACCTCTTTCGCCTGCTGCTGGAGGGCGGCTCCGTAGCCGGGATCCTGGGTGGAGGGATAAGGGCTCTTCCGCCGGCCCTGCACGGACGGCGGCACCACATGCGCGGTGGCGTGCCGTAGCAGGCTCTTCTCCCTGCCGTCGAAGCTCTTCAGCGACCACGGTGTGTTGTAGACGTACTCGACCAGCCGGTGGTCGCAGAACGGCACCCGCACTTCGAGTCCGACCGCCATCGACACCCGGTCCTTGCGGTCGAGCAGCATCCGGACGAACCGGGTCAGATGCAGATTGCCGATCGTACGCATCCGCCGCTCGTGGTCATCGGCGCCGGGCAGATGCTCGACCGCCGCCACCGCCGTCGCGTACTGGTCGGCGACATAGGTGTCGAGATCGAGGGAGCGGCGCAGCTCCGGATGGAGGGCCGCCGCCCGGTCCTGGCTCATCGGACTGCTGTAGGCGAGCCACGGGAAGGTCTGCGCGTTGACCGCGGCGGGATCGTGGAACCAGCGGTAGCCGCCGAACACCTCGTCCGAGGACTCGCCCGACAGAGCCACCGTCGACTCCGCCCGGATGGCCTTGAACAGCAGATACAGCGAGGTGTCCGTCTCGCCCAGACCGACCGGCATATCGCGTGCGGTGATCACCGCACGGCGCAGCTCGGGATCGGTCAGCTCGTGCGGGCTGAGTGTCACGAAGCGGTGGTCCGAGCCGACCAGATCCACCACATCGCGGATGTACGGTGTGTCCGGGCTGTCCCAGTTCTCGTCGGCCCGGAAGGTCTCCTCCCGGTTGGCGAAGTCCACCGAGAACGTACGCAGCCGCTCGCCCTGTTCGGCCAGCCGGGCCGCGGCGAGTCCGGTGACCGCGCTGGAGTCCAGGCCGCCGGAGAGCAGGACGCACTGCGGCACATCGGCGACGAGCTGGCGGCGCACGATGTCGGTCATCAGCTCACCGACCTTGGCGACCGTCGTGTCCCGGTCGTCCGTGTGCTCCGTGGCGTCGAGCCTCCAGTAGACACGGCTGCGGATGCCCCGGGCGTCGACGGTCACGACGGTGGCGGGCTCGATCTCGTACATGTCCTTCCACAGGGCCCAGCCGGGCGCCATGGTGAACGCGATCAGCTCGCGCAGACCGGCGGTGTCGACCGCCCTGCGCGCCGCCGGATTGGCCAGGATCGCCTTGGGCTCCGAGCCGAACAGAACGCCGTCGGAGATCGGGTAGTAGTAGAAGGGCTTGACGCCCAGCCGGTCGCGGACCATGACCAGCTTGTTCTCGCGCTCGTCCCAGATCGCGAAGGCGAACATGCCGTTGAGGCGCTCGGCCAGGCCCTCGCCCCACTCCAGATAGCCGAGCAGGACGACCTCGGTGTCGCTGACGGTACGGAACCGGTGGCCTCGGCTCTCCAACTCGGCCCGCAGGTCGGTGAAGTTGTAGACCTCGCCCGTGTAGACCAGGGCGACGGTGCCGTTGGGTGTCCGTACTTCCATCGGCTGTCTGCCGCCGGCGAGATCGATGACCGCCAGCCGCCGATGGCCCAGGCCCACATGCGGCCGGACCCAGACGCCCGCGTCGTCCGGGCCACGGCAGGCCATGGTGTCCGTCATGGCGGCCAGTACCTCGCGGCGCTCCGTCAGATCGGAGTCGTAGGAGACCCAGCCGGCGATTCCACACATAAGGAGTCACTCCTGGTAGCAGTGCGACGGTGGTGCGGGGGCGAGCGGAATTGCTTCCGAAAATCGATGGCGATACCTGGCCGGGCTGCTTGAATTCTTCTATCACTTTGCGTCGAGACCTGTCCAGGGTTCGACGATTGGACGGCGCCGACGGCCGTGAGCTGTCCAGCCGGGGAAACTCATCAGTTGGACAGCCGGGCGGTCAGGTATTTTCCTGGCGGACCCGAACAGCGGCACACCGCCGTATTCCCGCGACCGCCCGTATCTCCTGGGACGGTCGCGGACCGCTGTCCGGTGCCGAAAGGGCCGGTGCCGTACCGGAATACGTGACCATTCATTGCCGAAATCTTTGCCGTTATGTCTCTTGCGGGCCGCTCGGGCATCCGTACGGGGATGGATTTCTGTCGAACCGGAGCGAAATTTCCACGGAACCATAGACGTGGCACGGCCGCCCGCAGGTCGCGGAGGCATGCGGCGCACCGGTTCCGAGGTGTGTCGCGGCATGTGCGCGATGCCGTGCACCGTCTGCGACTTTTGTGGCATTGACGTTCTCGACATTCATTCCCTAGTGTTGCGGCGGATCTTCATCGGAGGTTTATCTCATTTCCTTGCGATGGTTGGGGTGTTAATGGTGAAGAATTCAACGGCCGGTCCTCTCAGAAGAGAGAGCGGCCTTTCCTATGAATGCTGGGGCGCGATTCCGGGACGTCGGCGGAAACTGCTGGGACCGGTGGTCAAGGTGGTCATCGGGTCATTGGTGATTGCCGATACACCGCGGACCACCGGAGAGAATCCGGAGCATGTCAGAATGCTTGCCGGTGCTCTGGGTGAATTCCCGCCGATCGTTGTGCACCGTGCGACCATGCGCGTGGTCGACGGTCTGCACCGGGTGCGCGCCGCCGAGCTGCGCAAGCAGGAGTTCATCACCGCCCGGATGTTCGAGGGCGACGATGCCGAGGCGTTCGTCCTCGCGGTACAGGCGAATCTGGCGGGCGGACTGCCGCTCTCCGTGGCCGACCGCAAGGCAGCCGCCGCGCGTATCATTGCCTCGCACCCCCAGTGGTCGGACCGATTAACTGCCTCTGTCACCGGACTGTCCGCCAAGACCGTCGCCGAGGTACGCCGCAGACACCCCGCGGAGACGACACGCCGGCCGGACAGCAGGATCGGCAAGGACGGGCGGGTGCGGCCCACCGACGCCGTGGAGAAGCGTCGGCTCGCCTCCGAACTGATTCTGCGCAACCCGGAGTTGTCTCTTCGTCAGATCGCCAAGGCGGTGGGCATCTCACCGGAGACGGCACGCTCGGTCCGCGCCCGGCTGCTGCGTGAAGAGGATCCGGCCGAACGGGAGCCCGACGAAGGCCGTTGGACGGCCGAGCCGCCTCCGCTGCCGCTCCCGCCCACACTCCCGCACACGCTCCAGCCCTCGCCCTCGCCCTCGCTTCCGGATCCAGATCCGGGTCCAGATCTGGCCTCGGACTTGGCCTCGGACTCGGCTTCCGCTTCGGCTGACGCGCGTAGAGGCTCTGGACCGGGCCCGGAGCCCACCGACCGCTCCTCGGTGGTCCAGCGACTCAGGACGGATCCCTCACTGCGCTACAGCGAGAACGGGCGCACCCTGCTGCGTCTGATGGAAGCCCACGCCATGAGCAGTGAGAAGTGGGCGACTCTCGCGAACAGCGTCCCGGCCCACCGCCGGCGCGCCATCGCCAACGCGGCGATGGAGTACGCCAAGGGCTGGCGGGTCGTCGCCGAGCAACTGGCCCGCAACGCGCCTCACTCCGCCTAGCGATCCGGCACTGCGATCCGGCACTGCGACCCGGCACTGCGATTTGGCACAGCGATCCGGCACTGCGACTCGGTCCGGCGCCATGACGTTCCCGTTCCCGGCCGGTACTCAAGCCTTCTTCGAGGAGAGAGCCACTCATGCCCGGTATTCCCCCCATCACGCCCTACGTGTTACCCGGCGCCGCCGATCTCCCCGCCAACTCCGCCGACTGGACCGCCGATCCACGGCGCGCCGTACTGCTCGTCCATGACATGCAGCGGTACTTCCTGAGACCGTTCCCCGAGAGTCTGCGCGACCGGCTCGTACAGAACACCTCCGAACTGCTCGCCCGCGCACGTGAGTTGGGCATACCCGTGGCGTACACGGCGCAGCCCGGAGGCATGACCGACGAACAGCGTGGTCTGCTCAAGGACTTCTGGGGTCCCGGGATGCGTACGGACCCGGCGGACCGGGAAGTGGTGGAGCCGCTGACGCCCGGCCCGGACGACCGGCGGCTCACCAAATGGCGCTACAGCGCGTTCCACCGCTCCGATCTGCTCGACTGGATGCGGGCGCAGCGGCGCGACCAGCTTCTGGTCTGCGGTGTGTACGGACATGTCGGTGTGCTGGCGAGCGCGGTGGAGGCGTTCACCAATGACATCCAGCCGTTTCTGGTGGCGGACGCCATAGGCGACTTCTCGCTGCGCCACCACCGTATGGCGCTGGAGTATGCGGCCGAGCGCTGCGCCATGGTGGTCACTCATGAACGGGTCCTGGCATGACCGGCGACGGCGATCCGCTGACCCGGGTGCTGGCCGACCGGCCACCGCCCTTCGCGCTGCTGCACCGTCCGGAGACGACCGGCCGCGACCGGCTGGACGTACTGCTCGGCGAACTGTCGGAGCCGGCCACTCTCGCCGGGATTCCCGTACCCGAGGAAACGCTTGGACAGGGCCAGGACGTCCTGGTGATCGTCCCTTTCCGGCAGATCGCCGAGCGCGGTTTCGCCTGTGTCGACGACGGCGCGCCCCTGCTCGCGCTGCGGGTGACGGAGCAGGCCGTACTGCCACTGTCCGAGGCACTGGCCCGTATCCCCGAAGTCCCGATCACCCTGGCGAACAGCGGTTTCGACATCGCCGACGAGGAGTACGCGGAGATCGTCCGCAAGGTCGTCGCCGACGAGATCGGCGCGGGCGCGGGCGCGAACTTCGTCATCAAACGGTCGTTCGTCGCCGATATCGAGGGATACGATCCGGCCCACGCGCTCGCGTTCTTCCGGCGGCTGTGCGCACGCGAGTCGGGCGCGTACTGGACGTTCATCGTGCACACCGGATCCCGTACCTTCGTCGGCGCCACTCCGGAGCGGCACATCAGTCTGCGCGCGGGCACGGCCGTGATGAATCCCGTCAGCGGCACCTACCGCTATCCCGCGGGCGGGCCGGTGCTCTCCGACGTGCTGGAGTTCCTCTCCGACGAGAAGGAGAGCGACGAGCTGTACATGGTGCTGGACGAGGAGCTGAAGATGATGGCCCGCGTCTGCGACTCCGGCGGGCGCGTCGTGGGACCGCGGCTGAAGGAGATGGCACGGCTCGCGCATACCGAGTACCTCATCGAGGGCCGCTCCCACCGGGCACCGCAGGAGATCCTGCGCGAGACGCTCTTCGCGCCGACGGTGACCGGGAGCCCGCTGGAGAGCGCCTGCCGGGTCATCAGCCGGTACGAGCCACGGGGCCGCGGATACTACAGCGGTGTCATGGCCTTGATCGGCCGGGAGGGCGGCGCCCGGTCCCTGGACTCCGCCATCCTGATCCGTACGGCGGACATCGACCGTGCGGGCCGGGTGGACATCGGCGTGGGCGCCACGCTCGTACGGCACTCCGATCCCGTCTCCGAGGCCGCCGAGACCAGGGCGAAGGCGGCAGGGCTGCTCTCCGCGCTGGAAGGCGACCGGCAGGGCGGTCTCGGCGACCATCCGGCCGTACGGTCGGCCCTGGCGAGCCGTAACGAGGACCTCGCCCGGTTCTGGCTCGCCGACAGCTCAATGGCTCGGGAGCGGCCTGTGCCGGCCCTGGTCGGCCGCCGTGTACTGGTGGTCGACGCCGAGGACACCTTCACCGCGATGATCGGCCATCAGCTGCGCTCGCTGGGCACGGTGGTGACGGTGCGCCGGTTCGACGAGGAGTACTCCTTCGACGAGCACGATCTGGTCGTCATGGGCCCGGGACCGGGCGATCCCAACGACAGCGGCGATCCCAGGATCGCCCATCTGCACACGGCGATCGGCACTCTGCTGGAACGGCGCCTGCCGTTCCTCGCCGTCTGCCTCAGCCATCAGGTGCTCAGCAGACGCCTCGGTCTGGATGTGACGCCCTGCGACGACTGCCGCCAGGGCACCCGGCGCGAGATCGATCTCTTCGGCACGCGCGTACTCGCCGGGTTCTACAACACCTTCGCCGCCCGCTGTGACACGGATGAGATCCACCGCCCCGGCATCGGTCCGGTCGAGGTCAGCCGGGACGTCGGGAACGGTGAGGTGCACGCGCTGCGCGGACCTCGTTTCACCTCGATGCAGTTCCACGCGGAATCGGTGCTCACCCGCGACGGCCGGCATATCTGGGCCACTCATATGGAAGAGGTGCTCCGCGCGTGAACGTCACCATCGCGTGGTGGGATCTGACCGAGTCCGAACAGACCATCGACACGCTGCGGGAGTATCTGCGGAGCGACGGAGTGCCGCCGTGGAACTCGGTCAAGGGCCTCCGGCTGAAGTTCTGGATCTCCGACCGTCCCGGGAACCGCTGGGGAGCGGTGATGCTCTGGGAGTCGGCGGAAGCCGGCGAGCAGCAGCCGCTGCCACCGCACCGCGCCGCCCAGCTGATCGGCTATCCGCCCACGGAGCGGGTGCGGTTCGAGGTCGAGGCAACGGTGGAGGGCGAGTACGAGAGAACGGCGCTGTCCGGCCTTGGACTGGTCTACGAGACATGAGCCACGAGGCCGGGACCGTGAGCCCTGACCTGTGAGGCCGGGTCTACGAGGCCGGGCCTGAGACCCGTATGTACGTATGGTCCGCGGCGCTTGAGCTCGCGCCGCGGACCATGACGTTCCCCGGCCCACCGGCCGACAGGGGGCGGTCCTCACATCTGGAAGGTCCCACGGGCCACGATCACCGCGGAGCCCGCCACCTCCACCATGTCCACCCGCTGACCCGCGCCGTCGGCGGTGGCGAGCATCGTGGAAGGGCGGCCCATCTCGACGCCCTGGCAGATCTCGATTTGGCGGCCGAAGGGGATCAGTCCGTGCCGCGCCAGATGTATCGCGAGCGGCCCGGCGGCCGATCCCGTCGCCGCGTCCTCGGCGACACCGTAGGCGGGCGAGAACATCCGCGTCCGCCAACTGCTCCCGGATCCCGCGAAGCAGTTGGCCGCCATGTCGTGATGCCTGGCCAGCGCCCGCAGATCGGGCTCCACCTCGGACAGCGCCGCCACACTGTCCAGTCCGACGAACACATGGCGCGGCCCGTTGCGGTAGACCTCCACCGGCAGGACGGAGGACTTCACACCGAGCGCGGCGAGCAGCTCGTCGGCCTCCGCGTACGGCTCCCAGGTCGGGATCGGCTGCCGCATGCACGCCGAGCGGATCCCGCCGTCCGGGTCCCGGTCGAACTCGAACGGCACGGTGCTCACGGCGGTTTCCATCAGCAGCCGGTCCTGCCGGGTGGTCGCGCCCAGCACGATCGCGGTGCCCAGCGCCGGATGGCCGGCGAACGGCAGCTCGTTCACCGGAGTGAAGATACGGACCCGTACGTCTCCGCCGTCCCGTGGCGGAAGGACGAATGTCGTTTCCGAGAGATTCAGCTCCCGGGCCAGTCGCTGCATCTGCGCGGTGGAAAAGCTGGAGGCGTCCAGGAAGACGGCCAGCGGATTTCCGGAGAGAGGTTCGTCCGTGAAGACATCGGCCACTACGTAATCATGCATTCCCGTAAAATAATGGTCCTGTGAGGCAGCCTGCAAGAATTCACCGTCGTCCAAGTGCGGGACGGCCACGAGTTTCCTGCGTATGTCTGCGCGTATGTCCATGCGCGTGTCCGTGCGCGTGTCCAACGGGCGGAAATCGCCGGTTGGACACCCGGTGGCCCGGATAAGGTGCTCCGGACCGGCCAGTGAATTTCTGGCTCCTCCTTCCATCGTCCCTTGTGAGGTCCGGCAATGGCTGAAGCCACCGTCGACAAACCGGCGTCCGACGACGAAGCGGAACTGCGGCGCCGTAACCGAGCCGTGGTCGAGGACTATATGAGCAGGAAGGGCGAGGGACGGCTGAGCCGCTATCTCCTCTTCACCGAGGAAGGCAGCGGCGGCCTGTACACCGCCGACACCGAGGAACCGATCGTCTCCCGCGGCCTCGACAAGCTGAAGGCGCACGGCGCCTGGTCGCTGGAGTGCTTTCCCGACTGGGTCTGGTACAACGTCGAGATCTTCGAGACACAGGATCCGAACCGGTTCTGGGTCGAGTGCGACGGTGAGGGCGCGATTCTCTTTCCAGGATATCCGCCCGGCCACTACAAGAACCACTTCATCCATTCGTTCCTGCTCGACGACGGCAAGATCGTCCAGAACCGGGAATTCATGAACCCGTACAACCAGCTCCGTGCCCTGGGCATAGAGATTCCGGTGATCCGGCGGGGCGAGATTCCCACCTGAGGCCGGGGCCCGATGAAGAACATGACGGAGTGATCCTCCCCGACATCCTGGAGAGTCCGCAGTGAAAGCCGATCTGAAGGCGGCCCAAGAAGTAGTCGAGCTGATCACCGGAGGCTGGCGGGCACAGGCCGTCCACACCGCCGCGAAGCTCGGACTGCCCGATCACATCGAAGCCGGCCGCACCACCAGCGGCGAACTCGCCGAGGCCACCGGCGCCGAGGAGGAGGGCATCCGCCGTCTGATGCGCCTCCTGGTGGCGATGGGCGTGTTCGAAGGGGATCACGAGACGGGCTACCGGAACACACCGGTGGCCACGGCGCTCCTGGACCGGCCGGGGACGCTGCGCGACATGTGTCTCCTCTACGGCGAGGAGTTCTACACCGCCTGGGGCAACGCGGTGGAGTGCTTCACCACGCTGACCGCGGGCTTCGAACTCGCCTACGGCAAGCCGCTCTATTCGTATCTCGACGGCCACGACGATCTGGCCGTCCGGTTCCAGCGGACCATGAAGGCCGGCAACCTCTTCTTCGACTACGTACCGGAGATCTTCGACTTCTCCGGCGGCAAGACCGTCGTCGACTGCGGAGGCGGCAACGGCCATCTGCTCTCCGTCATCCTTGAGGCTGCTCCCGACGCCCGCGGCGCGCTCATCGACCGCGAGCATGTGATACCCATCGCCCGCGACTATCTCTCCGGCACCATCGGTCTCGACCGTGTCGAACTCCACGCGGGTGACATGTTCAAGGCCGTGCCTCAGGGCGGCGATGTCTATCTCTTCTGCCGGGTCCTCGCGGGCTGGTCCGACGACGCCGTCGTGGAGGCCTTCCGGCACTGCCGGCACGCCATGGCCGGTCCCGACTCCCGGCTTCTCGTACTCGACCGCACCGTGACCGACAAGGACTCCACTGTGCTGCCCGCGCTGTGGGATCTCCATCTGCTGATGACCAACGGCGGCAAGCACCGCTCCGTCGACCAGTTCCGGACGTTTCTCGACCGGGCGGGCTTCGACGTCGAGCGCATCGCGGAACTCCCGATGGAGACCACGGCCCTTATCGCGGCTCCGCGTGCCTCCGAGTAACTGACCTCGCGCCACCGAAACGAGTGCCGGCCGTGCCCACGGTCGGCACTCGTGCGTTGTGGCTCAAGAGGCCTGTTTGTCGAACTCCAGACGGCGGTCGTACTCGGTACGGGCGACCGCGATCTCGTGCTGATGCTCCTCCGTCCAGGTCACCAGGGCCTGGATGGTGGCGTGGAGCGTCGCGCCGAGCGGAGTGAGCTCGTAGTCGACACGCGGCGGAACGACAGGGTGGACGGTCCGCCGGACGAGCCCGTCCCGTTCGAGCTGACGCAGCGTCACCGTCAGCATGCGCTGGCTGATGCCCTCGATCCTGTTGCGCAGTTCCGTGAAGCGCAGGGTCCGGCGCTCCAGGAGTGCGATGACCAGCAGCGACCACTTGTCCGCGACGCGATCGAGGATCTGCCGTACCTCGCAGCCTTCGCGTGTGTCCCACTGAAGGATGTCGTAGTCGCCCTCGGTATCCGCGCAGTGCGTCGGTGACTTTGAAGTGCCTTCTTCCATGGCCCGTCAGCCTGCCCGAGGATTCGGATAGTTACAAGTCGGAACCGGCAGGCTTCCGCGTAACCGCCGGCGCGCCGCGAGCGCGGACGGAATCTCTTTCACTCTTCCCATGCGTTCGAGGAGACATCTGTGTCCACCGTGAAATCCCCGTCGGACAGCGGTACCGACCGTATGAGCGGACGCGCCTGGGGCGTGCTGTTCGTGCTGTGCGGCGCGATCTTCCTGGAGGGCATCGATGTGGCCATGCTCAATGTGGCGCTGCCGTCGATCCGTGCGGATCTCGGCATGTCCACGGGCATGCTCCAGTGGGTCATGAGCGCCTATGTGCTCGGCTACGGCGGCTTCATGCTGCTCGGCGGCCGGGCCGCCGACCTGTTCGGACGCCGTCAGATGTTTCTGTTCTGGCTGGTCGTCTTTCTGTTCTTCTCCGGCCTGGGCGGTTTCGCCACCGAGGGCTGGATGCTTGTCGTGGCCCGGTTTGTGACCGGTGTGGCGGCGGCCTTCATGACTCCGGCCGGTCTGTCGATCATCACCACGAGCTTCGAGGAAGGGCCCGAGCGCAACAAGGCCCTGCTCGTCTACTCCGGCACCGCCGCCGGAGGCTTCTCCGTCGGCCTGGTCGTCGGCGGCCTCCTGGCCGCGGTCGACTGGCGCTGGGTGTTCTTCGCTCCGGTGATCCTGTCCTTCCTGATCCTGGTCACCGCGCTCGCCCTGATCCCCAGGTCGGCCCGTCCCGACCGCGCCGGCCGGCCCGTCGACCTGGGCGGCGCCATCACCGTGACCGGCGCCCTCCTGCTGCTGGTGTTCGCCGTGGAGCGTGCCACGCATGTGGCGGCGATCTGGACGGTCGGCACCGTCGCGGCCGGACTGCTGCTGTTCCTCGCGTTCATCGCCATCGAGCGCACATCGCCCTCGCCGCTGGTGCGTCTGGGCATCTTCCGCAATGCCGCGCTCGTCCGCTCCAATATCGCCGGACTGCTGTTCGCCGCCGGTTTCTTCGGCTTCCAGTTCATCGTCGTCCTGTATCTCCAGGAACTGCGTCACTGGTCGACGCTCCAGACCAGCTTCGCGATGATCGTGATCGGTATCGACGCCGTCCTCTCGCCGACGCTGACTCCCAAGCTGGTCGAGAAGTTCGGCAACGCCCGGGTCATCTTCGGCGGACTGGTCCTGGCCTCGCTGTCGTACGCCCTGTTCCTGCCGGTGCAAGCGGACTGGACGTACGCGGCCATGTTCCCGAGCCTGATCATCCTGGGACTGGCCTTCTCCCTGGCGTACGGTCCGCTCACCATCGTCGCCACCGAGGGCATGGCGGAGGAGGAACAGGGCGTCGCGGGCGGTCTGCTGTACACGTCCTTCCAGTTCGGAGCGGCGCTCGGACTCTCCTCGGTGGCCGCGGTGAATATCGCGGCGACCAACGGCTCGTCCCCGGCGGCGCAGCTCGACGGCTACCGGGCCGCCCTGGTCGTGCCCTTGATCGCGGCCCTGGCAGCCACTCTGATCAGCGTGTCCGGCCTGTTCGCACGCGGCAGCCGCGCGAATGTGACGTGACCGCCCTGGGCCGTTGGGCTCCGGGGCGGCTCGTACGGTCAGCTTCCCACCTGCCGCGCACAAGGTTCGAGGCGGACGATGACGCCTTTCGACGTCGGTGTGTTGCTGATCTCCGCCACGCTGTCCAGCGGCACCAGCACATTGGCCTCCGGGTAGTACGCGGCGGCGCATCCACGCGCCGTCGGATAGGAGACGAGGCGGAAATCGTCCGCACGCCGCTCGACACCGTCGTGCCATACGCCGACGAGGTCGACGCGGTCGCCGTCGGTGAGGCCGAGTTCCTGGAGGTCGGCCGGATTTACGAGCACGATCTGCCGCGATCCGTGGATTCCGCGATAGCGGTCGTCCAGTGTGTACGGAATGGTGTTCCACTGGTCGTGCGAACGGATGGTCTGAAGGAGCAGATGCCCTTCCGGAACCGGCAGCATCCGCAACTCGTTCGTGGTGAAGAGCGCTTTGCCGCTGGGAGTCGGGAACACGCCCTCGTTCACCGGGTTGGGCAGGACAAAACCTCCCGGTTTGGTCACGCGCTCATTGAAATTGTCGAATCCCGGAACGACGCGGGCGATCCGCTGCCGGATCTGGTTGTAATCCGCCTCGAACTCCTCCCAGGGCACATCCGCCTTCTTGGCGGCCTCGTCGCCAAAGGTGTGGCGGGCCAGCCTGGTGAGGATGGCCACCTCGCTGAGCAGCTTCCTGGAGGCCGGTTCGAGCCGCCCGTACGAGGCGTGCACCTGGCTCATCGAGTCCTCGACGGTGACGAACTGCTCACCGCCGGCCTGTCTGTCCTTCTCGCTGCGGCCCAGCGTCGGCAGAATCAGGGCGATCTCACCGCAGACCGTGTGCGAGCGGTTCAGCTTGGTCGAGATATGCGCCGTCAAGCGGCAGTTGCGCATGGCCTTCTCGGTCGTACGGCTGTCGGGCGTCGCCCGTACGAAATTGCCGGCCAGACCGAGGAAGACCTTCGCGCGGCCGTCGAGCATGGCCCGGATGGAATCCACCGTGTCCCAGCCGTGCCGGGCCGGAGGAGTGAACGAGAATTCGCGTCCCAGGGCCTCCATGAACGACTGCGGCATCTTCTCCCAGATGCCCATGGTCCGGTCGCCCTGGACATTGCTGTGGCCGCGCACCGGGCACGCGCCCGCCCGTGGTGTTCCGATATTGCCGCGCAGCAGCAGGAAATTGACGATCTCCCGGATCGTGGGGACGCCGTACTTCTGCTGCGTCAGGCCCATCGCCCAGCAGACGATGATCCGTTCACTGCGGAGTACCAGATCACGTACCTTCTCGATCTCCGCGCGCGTGAGTCCCGTAGCCGCTTCGACATCGTCCCAGGACAGCCGTCGGACATGTTCGGTGAACTCGGCGAAGCCACTGGTGTGGTTCTCGATGAACTCATGGTCGAGCACCGTGCCCGGACGGGCGTCCTCGGCCTCCAGCAGCAGCAGATTCAGCGCCTGGAAGAGCGCGAGATCGCCGCCGATCCGGATATGGAGGAAATCATCGGCGATCCGGGTGCCTCGGCCGATCACACCGCGCGCCTCTTGCGGATGCTTGAACCGGATCAGACCGGCCTCGGGCAGCGGATTCACGGCGACGATATGGCCGCCGTTGAGCTTGGTCTGTTCCAGTGCGGTCAGCATCCGCGGATGGTTGCTGCCAGGATTCTGGCCCACCAGAAAGACCAGATCGGAGTGGTGGATGTCCCGCAGACTCACATCGCCCTTGCCGACGCCCAGCGTCTCGTGCAGCGCCGCACCGCTCGACTCGTGGCACATGTTGGAGCAGTCCGGCAGATTGTTGGTGCCGAAGGCGCGCGCGAAGAGCTGAAACACGAACGCTGCCTCGTTGCCGGCCCGTCCCGAGGTGTAGAAGACAGCTTCGTCGGGTGAGTCCAGCCGTCGCAGCTCGTCGGCGAGCAGACCGAGCGCCTCGCTCCAGTTGACGGGCTCGTAGTGGTCCGAACCGGCTCGCTTCACCAGAGGCTCGGTGAGCCGCCCTTGCTGGTTGAGCCATCGGTCCGACTTCCCGGCCAGCTCACCGACCGAATAGCGCCTGAAGAACGAAGCCGTGAGCCGCCGGGACGTGGCTTCGTCGTTGACGTGTTTGGCGCCGTTCTCGCAGTACTCGTTCCGGTGGCGGTGCCCGGGTACGGGATCCGGCCAGGCACAGCCCGGACAGTCGAATCCCTGAGTCTGGTTCATGTTCAGCAGCGTCAGTCCCGTACGCCGGGCCGTGGTCTGCTCCAGTGAGTACTCCATCGCGTGCACCACCGCGGGCACACCCGTTGCCCAGGTCTTGGGCGGAGTAATGCGTGGACTGTCACCGTTCGCGTCGGCGACCGGAGGTTTTCTCTGCACAAGCATCAGCCTTTCGCTCGGCACCGCATCTGTCGGGTCCGCGCCACGGCTCGGACGTACGGCACACTCAGCCCGTGGGCCAGGTCGGCACGCACGGGCCGCCCAGCACCGGGTCCGGTCGTACCCGGCCGCCATGGATCTCGCCGCGCCAGCTCCCGGTCTCCCGCCCGTGTCCCTCGATGAATTCCTTGAAGGACTCCATGCCCCGGTGGACCCGGTGCTGTACGAGGTTCAGCGCGCTCCCGGTCCTGCCGACCACTCCGCTCGGTCCCAGGTCCACCCGCACACTCACCCGGGTACGCCCGGAGCCGAGGGATTCGAACTTTACGGAGCCCTCGTGCCGGGGCTCGGTCAGCATCAGCCAGGACACGCACTCGTCGGGCCGCTGCTCCACGATCTCCGCGTCGAACTCGCGGGTGACCGCGCCGACTCGGGCGATCCAGTGCGTCAGCGTGCGCTGAGGCTGATCGATGCTCTCCACGCCTTCCAGAAAGCGCGGAAAGCTCTCGAACTGCGTCCATTGGTTGTAGGCGGTCCGGACGGGAACGTCGACGTCTATCGACTTCTCGATGATGGGCATACCGGTCTGTCCTCCGCTGCTCTGCACAGGGCGGAATGGGGAAGCGCGCGTCTGGGACAAGCACTTTCCATTAGATACGGATACAAATCGGCCTGCATGTCGGAGCCGGGCGGGCGGACGCGCCGCGGCCACTCCGGGGGACGGCTGTCCCACCGAAGTGGCCGCGGTACAAGAGGCGCCGTGGGTGTTTCACGCCGGCGTCAGCCGATGAGCCGCTCCAGGATCCACTCGGCCAGCGTCTCGGTCACCTGGCTGTGCTCGGTGTTCCGGGAGTCGCACTTGAACTCGTCGAGCAGGCTCTTCTCGGCGGGCAGCGACTCGATGTTCTCGCACGGGTCGACGTTCCACTCGACCGGGTCGAAGTCCAGCGCGACCGCGCTCACCGCCGGGACGAAACAGCCGCTGCGGAACTCCTGCCGGATGTCGGCCTTCAGCGCGTCCGCGACCAGGCCGAACGAGTCGAGGCTGCCGCCGGGCGCGCCGTCGAGAGCCGGCACGTACGAGGTGTTGCCGCGCCGCACCTGTCCCAGGGCCTTCATCTCGCCGATCGGCTGGTGCTCGCCCTTGGCGGGCTGGAAACGCGCCTTCGCGGCGGCGATCAGCGGGATCTGCCAGTCGAACACCACCTCGCCGGCCGGCAGCTCGCGGCCGACACCGTTCCCGGCGCCGTTGGCCACGCCCAGCTTGCGAGGGCGCTGCGGGAACTGGCCGTACTCCTCCAGCTCGGCCAGGAACTGCTTGCGCAGCTCGCTGGAGGTGGCGACCGGGCCGGAGTACTTGGCGTTCTCGACCCAGGACCACAGAAGCTGCTGCGCGGCGGGGCTTCTGATCAGCTCGGCCTGCTTGGGCGCGTTCGGGTCGCCGGTGGGGAAGTCCTCGAAGAAGTAGGCCATCTGCTGGAGCACCAGCGGGATCCACGCGCCGTTGTGCGGGGAGTCCCAGGAGAGATACGTCGCTGTCTGGTGGTCCTGGGCCTGGTGCTCCATCTCGGCGAGGGCATAGCGGGTGATCATGCCGCCCATGCTCACGCCGCCGACGATCAGCGGAGCGTCGCCGTGGCGCTCCTCGATGGCCCGCTGGATGGCGCTGATCACCACACCGGCGTTGGCCTGGATGTAGGTGTGCCGCTGCTCGAAGCCGACCAGGACGACGTCGATGCCCGCGTCGAGCAACTGGTCGAGAAAGCCGGGCCTGCCCTTCGCGTAGGGCGCGTTGAAGTGGTCCCACAGGCCTGGCAGATCGCTGGGGCCGTAGTTGAATCCGTCCGCGAAGATGAAGGGCCGCGTCAGATGCTTCTGGCCCGTGGCGCGGTAGACCGCCGCCGTGCCCGTTGCCACCTCGCGCCGGTACGGCCGCGCGGACCGCAGCTCCCAGATCTCCGGCTTCCGGTCCTCCGCGCGGGCGGTCCGCGCCGGGCTCGCGAACCAGACGCCCGGCCTCAGCGTCTTGGCGAGCGTCTCCGCCGCCTGGGCCGAAGGCTTCTCTTCACTCTGCGTCGCCGTCAACTCGACGTCGATCCTGGCTTCCTGCGCCATGACTATCGCTTTCGCTCGGATGCTTCACATGGCCGTGCCACGGGACGTGTCACGGCGGCCACAGCGGTTCGCGCCGCGACCACAACGCGAGAGGGAACTCCGCTCCCGCCTGTGACCGACTGTAACAGTCATATCACCGACAGTGCTGTCTCGGCGACGCAACGGAGCGACGGTGGAGTCTCGTCGTGCTCTCGGCCGCGCTCCCGATGGAGCCGTGCTCCCGACGGATCAGAGCCAGCCGTTGCGGCGGAAGCTGCGGTGGAGCAGGAGGCAGGCGGTGGCGATGACTCCCAGGACGAGGAAGTAGCCGTACGCCCAGCGCAGCTCCGGCATATGGTCGAAGTTCATGCCGTACACACCGCAGACCATCGTCGGTACGGCGATGACCGCCGCCCATGCCGTGATCTTGCGCATGTCCTCGTTCTGGGCGACGGTCACCTGGGCCAGATGGGCCTGGAGGATCGAGTCGAGCAGCGCGTCGAACGACGCGATCTGCTCGGTGACCCGGGCCAGATGGCCGGCGACATCACGGAAGTACGGCTGGATGTCCGGGCCGACCGGCGGCAGCGGCTTGGTGGCCAGGGCGTGGAGCGGCCGGTCCAGCGGTGCGACCGCCCGCTTGAGCTCCAGCAGTTCGCGCTTGAGCTGATAGATACGGCCCGCGTCGCCGCGGCCGGCGTGCTCGCTGAAGACATGGGCCTCGGCGGCGTCGATGTCGGTCTGTACAGCGTCCGCGACGGCGAGGTAGTCGTCGACCACCTGGTCGGCTATGGCGTGCAGTACGGCGGCCGGGCCCTTGGAAAGCTGCTCGGGGGCCGCTTCCAGGGGTTGACCACCGTGCTGCCCAGCGGGGAGCGGGCCGGGTGGCTCAGATCCACTTTCCGGCGGTAGGCGCGGCTCATCGCACGCTGGAGATCGCGGATGATCGGCACAACGGGCTCCTTCGGACAACCGGCGGCCACCAGTGTGCCATCGGTCGTCACGGAGCCGCCGCGCCGAGCTGCCGAGCCCAGCCGCCCGGTCCCTGATGCCGGCGTGGGTGTCCGGCGTTCAGTGTCGGGACCGGGCGGCGGGTCGGCGTGTGCCCGAAGGGTGTCGGCTCAGTTCAATCCGGTTTGATTCAGCTCACATTGAGCGCGGTGTCGTCGATGACGAAGGAGGTCTGGAGCTTGGACCCCTCGACGCCGGTGAACTTGACCGTCACGGTCTGACCGGCGTAGCCGCTGAGATCGAAGCTGCGCCGGGTGTAGCCGGAGGCGGCGTTGACGTTGGAGTAGGTGGCGAGGGTGGAGAGAACCGTGCCGGAGCTGTTGAGCACCTGTGCCTTGAGGGTGTCGTAGGCGGTGCTGCCGGTCTCGGCGGTGTCGATGTGGAGATAGAAGCTCAGAGTCGCGGCGCAGCCGGACGGGATGGTGACGGACTGGGAGACGGTGTCCGTGCGGGCCGTACCGTAACCGCCGAGCCATGCCTTGTACGAGCCGGTGCGGGCGGCCTGGCCGGTGCTGTTGGTGATGACACCGCTGGAGGCCGTCCAGGACGAACTGCCGGACTCGAAGCCGGGGTTGGCGAGCAACTGGGCCGCGGTGCAGGTGCCACCGCCGCCACCGCCGCCACCGCCGTCGTCCCCGCCACCGCCGCCGGTACCCGAGGAGAGCCACTCGGTGGCGTTGAGGGCGAGTGCGGCATTGGTGGCGCCGGAGTCGCGCCAGCCGTCGTACAGCGTGTTGCCGGACTGGCCGGTGCCGTCGTCGATGGGGGAGCTGTCGCCCCAGAAGGCGACACGGCCGCTGCCGAAGGTGCTGGTGGCGAAGAAGGCGCCGGTGTTGCCCGAGTAACCGGTGCGGTAGAGAAGGCCCTTGACATTGGGATTGTCGGCGGGCTTGAGGGTGGCGGTGGTGCCACTGGCGATGAGGCTCTTGGTGACCGTACCGAACGAGCCGTGCAGCACCGGGTTGCCGCTGTCGCTGATTGCGCGCGGGTAGTCGGAGCCGACGGTGAGGGTGTCGACGGAGAAACCGAAGGGATCGGTGCTGTCGACGCTGTTGTTGGACATCAGGTCGTTGATGATCTCGACGGCGTCCTCACCGTCGTTGTTGCGGTCGGCGCCGGTGTGGTCGGCGATCAGGAAGAGACCGCCGCCGTTCTGTACGAACTTCATCACCGCGGTCTTCTCGGCCGAGGTCAGCAGAACGTTCGGCTCGGGCAGCACGAAGCTGTCGAAGTTCTTCAGGTCCGTGGCGCTCGTCGTGCCGTACGTGATCGAGCCGCTGGACGGCAGCGTCTTGAGGCTGTAGTCGCCGGTCCTCTGGAGGGCCACGCCCCAGGAGGAGAGGGCACCGGTCCAGGAGGTGTCGGAGGTGGGGGAGGGGTTCTGTCCCAGCGGATCGGGCTGGCTGGTGCTGATAATCCAGTCGGCGTTCCCGGCCGTCTCGGCATGGGCGTTGTCGAACAGCACACGATGAGTGGCCGCCGCGGCGGCGGCCGGCGCGGCCTGGCCGGCCGGAGCCACCCGAGGAGCC
>NZ_FMDK01000363.1 GCF_900091995.1 Streptomyces sp. MnatMP-M17 | reverse complement strand
GGCGGGCGTCCGTCTCCGGGCCCGCCCGCCGTGAGTACGAGATCACTCCGGCGGGCTCGATGAGTCTGTCGCTCTGGTTCGTCCGGCTGGGCGAACTGCACAGCACGCTCCATCTGTTCCTGGAGCGCTATGTGCAACTGAGCGGTCCCGGGTCCGGTCCCGTCGGCGGTGAGGCACGGCCGACGGCCGGGCACCCGCTGTCCGGGCATCCGCCGACGACCGGCAGGACGGGCTCCGTCTGAACGCCGGGCACGGTCCCGGCTCACCGGTCCGCCCCTCCGCTCGTACCGCTCGCGCCCTTCGTGCCGCCCGCCGCCCTCACATCCGGCGGATCCGCAGATAGCGGCGCAGGTCCGGGACGGACCTCGCCGTCTCGTACGCCACCGCGGCCATGACCGCGCCGGCGCAGACCCACAGCCAGGTCAGATCCGGCTCCTTGGCGTGGTTCATCCCTTTTCTCGCCCGTATCTCGTGCATCGCGTGGATCACGTTCATCTCCTCCTACCAGATCGAGGACCAGTTCCGTCGCGGGTCCCACGGCGGCGGCCACCGGCGCGCTGAGTCCGATGCCCTCCTCGGCGGTGAGCGGCTGGCATCCGACCACCACGATCCACTCGGGAAGTTGGCCGCCGGCTCCCGCGCGCAGCTCATGGACCAGCCGCAGGACCGACGCCGGGTCCATGGCGTGTCCGTCCAGCCGGGCCATGGCAGTGGCCGCTGCTGGGGCCGTTCCCGGGTCGGCCGGGTCGACTTCGAGTACATGGACGGTGCCCGGCGGAGCGCCGCGGTCGACGGTGTCGACAAGGATGAGCCTGCGATAGCCGTCGAGAAGCCGGTAGGCGAGATGGACGCCTCGGATGCCCGTGTCCATCAGGTCGACGTCCGGAGGCAGTTGGTGTCCGCTCAGCCGGCGCAGTGTCTCGACGCCGAAGCCGTCGTCACCGAGGAAGATGTTGCCGATCCCGGCGACCAGGGTCCGGCCGTACGAGGCGTATGGGCCGTACGAGCCGTACGAGGCGTCCGAGGCCTCGGGGAGAGGTACGGGCTCCATGTCAGCCGCCTCCTTCCCGGGCCGGTTCGTCGCAGGCGGGATCGGGATCGAGCTCGTCCGGTCGGAAGTACAGGAACCGGCCCTGCTGCCGGCGTATGTCGCTGCCGGGATCGCCGTCGACGGTGACCGCGACATGCGTCTCGCCGTCGAGATCCTGGAGCACCGCCTCGACCGTCGCGCCATGGCCCGCCAGAAAGATGTCCTGGGCGTCGGACCTGCGCAGCCCGGGCCGTAGAACGACTCTGCTGCCCGCGCCGATCAGCCGCCCGCCGACCGTCACGGTGTCCTGTCCCGGCCGGTCGTACACATCCTGGGCCGGATCCCACCAGGGCAGTCCCGGACCGGTCGGCAGCTCAAGTCCGGCAGGGGGCGCGACCGGTGTTCCCGGGGCACGTGTTGCCCGACCGCGAGTCGCCGGAGCCGGTCGCTCGCCGGTGACTTCGCGCAGACCGCGGATCGCGCCGTGCAGACGTTCCATCACCTCGGCCGGCATACCGTCCACCAGATCGATCACCTCGGCCGCCCGCGCGTCCGTCCCGCGCGCCTCCCGTTTCTCCTGTTCGGTCAGCGCGGCGGTCCGCAGCGAGAGGATCTCGTCGATCTCGGTGGCGTCGTAGAGCGGCCCAGGGCTCTCGGCGGCGATCTCGGGGTGGTCGTCCAGGATGATCGGCGAGGAGAGCAGGACATCATCACGTCCCGCGCCACCGGCCAGCACCGGCCAGGTGTGTTCATTCCGGCAGCTCCGCGCGGCGGGCCTGGCCCACTCCGGCGGGTCCGTCATCGACAGGAACCGCCCTCCGGGCAGCCCCAGCAGCAGATGCGCGCCGATCAGGCTGTACGGCAGGGCCGCTTCGCGATCGTCGCTCTCGCGTCCTTCCGGCGCCCACTCCGACATGTTGCGTACGGTCGCGGTCAGCCGCAGCGCGCCGTACGGGCCCGGCAGCGGCTCGGTGGCCAGCCGGATCTCGCCCGCCAGCGCCCGGCTGCGCCGTACCAGCCGTCCGACGGTCCGTCCCGTACCGCCATGGTCGCGGACCGGCTCGCGCGCCACACCGCACGGACGGTCGAAGCGCAACGTCCGCCCCTCTCCGGTGAGTTGACCGAGCGGTATCCGGTGCTCGACCCGTTCCTCCTCGCCCTCGTCCCAGGGGACCAGCACCCGGTCGGCCAGGTCGAGCCGTGCCACCTCGCTCCAGCCGTCGCCGCCCGGCACCCGACGCTCCACCGTGCGGCGGCGCACCTGGAGGAAGCGCAGCTCGACATCGAGACCGTCGGCCCGGCGAGGTTCGAGGAGACACTCCGTACGCTGCTCCGCGTGCTCGCCGTGCGCCTCGGCCCAGGAGGGCGGCACCAGTACACCGAACTGCCAGCGCAGTTGGTTCTTGCGGGCCGACGCCCGGTAGGGATAGAGCACATATCCCTCGAACAGCAGGGCGTCGGCGACCCGGCGCGCCTCCTCGAAGCCCGCCGTCATGACCGGCCTCCTCGGGCGGTGCCGCCGGCGTCCGTGCCGCCGGCGTCCGTGGCACCGGTGTCCGTGGCACCGGCCGTGCGCAGCAGTTCCTCGAAGGTCCGCTCCCAGGACGGCAGGGCGCGCTCCGAACGGAACCGGCGCAGCGCGTCGAGACAGTCGTCGCGCACGCGCAGCCAGCCGGAGCCGGGGAAGTACTGCTCGATCATGTTCTGCCAGACCTTCACCGGCATACGGAACGCGGTCTCCTTGTGCCAGGCGACCGGCTCAGCCACAAAGCCGCGGTCACCGGAGAAGACCGTGCCCGAGAACAGCAGGAGCAGCGGTACCTCGCCGTCCGCGAGCGCGCGGAAGTACTTGGCCGAGGCCACCTCCATGTCGTACGTACAGACCACCGGCAGTTCGATCTCGGTGGCGCCCGTGAAGCCGGGCACCGTCACCGAGGCATGCGCGAACTGGACCGGCTTGAGAGTGGTGCTCCAGCGCTCCGGCTCACCGAAGAGATCGCCCAGCATCTCCATCTCGGCCGGTGTGTACCGCCGTTGGACGGGCTCGATCCGCAGCTGGCAGCGCAGGGCGACCGCATGGATCCGTGCCGCCGGGTCGTCCGCCTCGATCCGCAGCCGGAACAGCAGGGTCGGGCCCGTGCCGTACGGTTCCGGCCGTACGTCCGCACAGGTGAACGTGAGATCGGTCATCGGCCGTCCTCCCGTCCGGTCGGTGGCCGGGCCTTCGCCCTGACCCGGGTGAAGAAGTCCGTCAGATCCGCGCGGGCCTCGGCGCCGCCGTCGAATCCCTGCCAGTGCAGCCGCATCCGGCCCACCAGCTCGTAACAGGCGTCGACGGGCACCAGATAGCACTCGCCCGCGCCGATTCCGTCCGCGCCGCGCTCCCGCCGGACCAGCAGCGCCTCCGTGTCGGGCTGGAGCAGGGCCGCCAGCCGGCCGGAGCCGAGGACCTCCCGCCAGGTGTCCGGATCCAGCTCGCTCTCCGTGGCGCCCGCGGGGCTCGGATAGAACGCGGCCAGCCGGTCCAACTCCGAGTTACGGAAGAAGAACGCGAGCCCGACCGGAATCTGGAGCCGGTTCCAGCTCTCCTCGTCCAGGGTGAAGTCCGGGTCGGACAGATACCGGTCGGGCACCGCCCGGAAGCGGCCCGCGCCTGCGCCCGGCCGGGTGAAGAGCAGATAGCAGCCCGCGCAGGCGCACATCAGCGAGCGTTTCCCGATGTCCACGAGATGCCGGTGCTCCCCGGCCAGCGGCTCGGCGCACAGCTCGCACCGCTCCTCGGCGCGCGGTGGCCGACGGGTGAATCCGCGCAGCCCGGGCGGTATGCCCGGGACACGGGCAAGGGGGGTGCTCATGGCTTCGCCGTCAGCAGCGTGCCCGGCAGGGCGATCCGTACGGAGCCGTTCTCCTCCAGCAGAGGTACGGGCTCCAGCCGGCCCCGCGCGCCTCGTCCCGCGCCACGGATCTCGTACTCCTCGGCGCAGTCCGGACAGCGCAGCCGCTCGCCGTCCACCAGCGCCGCGCCGCCCAGTCCGCCCGCACAGACCGGACAGTGGTCGCGGTAGGCGTAGAGATTGCCGGGCAGCCGGACCAGCAGCAGCGCCGTGCCCGCCACCTCGCACACCCTGGTCCCGCCTTCGGCGGCGGGCGGATCCGGCAGCGGATGCCACTCGGCCGGAGCCTCACTGGTGGTGGTTCCGGTGGCGGTCCCGCCCGAAGGGACAGCGCCCGTCGTCGCGCCCGCTGTCGCGTCCGGCGGCCGGGACATGATCTGGAGGAGCTTCGGCTGCGGCTTCTCCTCCGCCATACCGTCGACCTCCACACACCCGATCTCGGGCGCGTGGCGCGCCACGGCCTCCTCGATCGTCCAGCGCACGGTCTGCGCGGAGGAAGGACAGCCGTCGCAGCTCCCGCGCAGCCGCAGTCGCAAGGTCCGGCCCTCGGTCCCGCCGTCGTCCGCCTCCGGGCCGATTCCGGCGATCTCCACATCACCGGCGTGCGAGCCGAGATACGGACGGATCTCCTCCAGCGCCCGCTCCACCCGGGTGAGCGTGTCGTCCGGGTGCAGATCGTGCAGGATCAGCAGCCCGCCGACGAGTTCGTCGCCGCCGAGCAGGGCCAGCGGATCGGTGCCGTCCGGCCGGTCGCCCAGCAGCTCGACGATACGGGCCAGGCCCGAACCGTAGAACTCGACGATGCTCCGTACGAGTTCGTCCGCGAGATCGCGGCCCGACGGACCCACCGATCTGCCCAGCTCGTCGAGGAGGGCTTCGATGTGTTCACCGGCCCGCTGCTCCTTGGCCGTTGCTGCCATGTCACGGTGCCTTTCCTCCGGTGGGAGACCTCGGTCAGGACCAGGACCAGGACCGGTGTCAGCCGCCCAATCCGCTCAGCCCGGTGGGCAGATGGGTCTCCCGGACGGTCCTGCCGCCGCCGACGTACATGTGCACGCCGCACGGCAGACAGGGATCAAAGCTCCGCACCGTCCGCATGATGTCGATGCCCTTGAAGCTGTCCGGCGGGTTCTCCTCGAAGATCGGTGTGTTCTGCACCGCGTCCTCGTACGGTCCCGGCGTGCCGTACGAGTCGCGCACGCTGGCGTTCCACGGAGTGGGCGGATACGGATGGTAGTTGGCGATCTTGCCGTCCCTGATCACCATGTGGTGGGAGAGCACTCCGCGTACCGCCTCGGTGAAGCCGACACCGATGGACTCGTCCGGGACCTCGAAGCTCTCCCAGGTCTGGGTGCGGCCGGCGCGGACCTCCTCCATCGCCTGCTCGGCGAAGTGCAGGGCGCAGGCGGCCGCGTACGCCTGGAAGTATGTCCGTGCGCGGTTGCGCTCCAGGGCGTTGCTCCACCGGGGGATCCGCCATTCGAAGGTGGTCTCCGGCTTGGTCATGGTGCGCGGCAGATTGATCTCGACGCTGTGGCCGGTGGCCCGGACATAGCCGAAGTCGACCAGTCCGGACAGGGCCGTGGACCACAGCCGGGCGAGCGGCCCGCCGCCGGTGTCCAGCGCGAGATGGTCCGTGCCGTCGAACCAGCGCGGGGACATCACCCAGCTGTACTTGTCCGCGAAGTCGCGCTTCTGCGGCGCCGGGAGAGTGTGCTGGTTCCATGGATGGCGCGGGTCCACGGGATTGCCCAGCGGATCGCGGTCCACGAAGGTCTCCTGGCCCGCCCAGTCGTCGTAGTACGAACTGCCGAGCAGGATCCGGATACCGAGATTGATGTCGACCAGATCGTTGGTGACCAGTCTGCCGTCGACGATCACGCCCGGTGTGACAAACATCCGCCGGCCCCACTCGGACATGTTCCGGTAGGTGAAGTCGCAGTGCGCCGGGTCGTTGAGGGCGCCCCAGCAGCCGAGCAGCACCCGGCGCCGGCCGACCTCCTCGTACCCGGGCAGCGCCTCGTAGAAGAAGTCGAACAGATCGTCGTGGAGCGGGACGACCCGCTTCATGAACTCCACGTACCGCGTCAGCCGCGTCAGATAGTCCGTGAAGAGCTGGATGGTCGCCACGGTGCCGACGCCGCCCGGGTAGAGCGTGGAGGGATGCACATGGCGGCCCTCCATCAGACAGAACATCTCCCGTGTGTAGCGGCTGACATGCAGCGCCTCACGGTAGAACTCGCCCTCCAGCGGATTGAGCGAGCGCATGATGTCGGCGATGGTGCGGTAGCCGTGGTCGCCCGCGTGCGGCGCCTCGGTGCGTTCGGCCAGTTCCAGGACACCGGGATTGGTCTCGCGGACCATTTTCTCGCAGTAGTCCACACCCACCAGATTCTCCTGGAAGATGTTGTGGTCGAACATGTACTCTGCGGCTTCGCCGAGATTCATGATCCACTCGCCGAGGTGCGGAGGCTTCACGCCGTACGCCATGTTCTGCGTATACACCGAACAGGTCGCGTGATTGTCGCCGCAGATACCGCAGATACGGCTGGTGATGAAGTGCGCGTCACGCGGGTCCTTGCCGCGCATGAAGACGCTGTAGCCGCGGAAGACGGAGGAGGTGCTGTAGCACTCCGCCACCCGCTTGCGCTGGAAGTCGATCTTCGTGTGGATACCGAGGCTGCCCACGATCCGGGTGATCGGATCCCAGGACATCTCCGTCAGGCCGCTGCCGTCCTCGGCTTGCTTGGTCGTCGGCACCATGGGCTGCGCACCTTTCCGGGCGGTGGGGAGGGGCTCGCTCTCTCAGGCGTCGGGTGATCGGATGTCAGGCGTCGGGCTTCGGGTGCCGGGCGGATCACCACGGAGGGTGGTAGCCGGTCAGGACCTTCTCGCCCTTGCGGCGCCACTTCGGTTCCTTGTCGACGGTCCTGGCCGTGACACCGCGCAGCCGGCGGATGACCTTGCCGTACGCGCCGCTGGCCGCCGCGGAGACATGACCGCCCGGAGGCTCATCCATGAAGGGCATGAACTTGTCCGGGAATCCGGGCATCGTGCAGGCGATACAGATGCCGCCCACATTGGGACAGCCGCCGACCCCGTTGATCCAGCCGCGCTTGGGGACATTGCACTTGACCACGGGACCCCAGCAGCCCAGCTTCACCAGACACTGCGGTGAGCCGTACTCGGTGGCGAACTGGCCCTGCTCGTAGTAGCCGGCCCGGTCGCATCCCTCGTGGACGGTCGCGCCGAACAGCCAGGTCGGGCGGAGCTGCTCGTCGAGCGGGATCATCGGCGCGGATCCCGCGGCCTGGTAGAGCAGATAGAGCAGTGTCTCCGAGGCGTTGTCCGGGTGCACCGGGCAGCCGGGGATACAGACGATCGGAATGCCCGCTCCCGACTTCCAGTCCCAGCCCAGATAGTCGGGCACGCCCATGGCTCCGGTGGGATTGCCCTCCATGGCGTGGATACCGCCGTAGGCGGCACAGGTGCCGATCGCCACGACGGCCAGTGCCTTGGGCGCGAGCCGGTCGATCCACTCACTCGTGGTGATGGGCTGGCCGGTCTCGGGATCGTCCCCGAATCCGCACCAGTAACCCTCGCTCTTGACCGCCTCATTCGGAATGGATCCCTCGACGACCAGAACGAATGGCTCGATCTCTCCGCGGTCCGCCTTGAAGAACCATTCGATGAAATTGTCCGCGCCCTGGACGGGCCCGCATTCGAAATCGATCAGAGGCCAGTGCACGGCCACCTTGGGCAGTCCGGGAAGGGCGCCGAGGGCGATTTCCTCGATACTCGGCTGACTGGCCGCGGTGAGCGAGACGGAGTCTCCGTCGCAGCTCAGACCGGCGTTGATCCAGAGGATATGGACGGTGGGAAGTTCTTCCGCGTTCGCTCCTGCGGACGTCGCGCCATCCTTGGCGACTGATGCGGCGGTATCCATCATGCCCTCCTCGTCGGTGAGAGCTTCCCTCCCTGGATAACCGAATCGGGCGGGCTCGGTAAGTGCGGGACGGTCCTATGAACTTCCGTGAACTGGGATTCCATGAACGAACTCCCGTGAACCTTCGGCGAACAACAGCACACCGGACGGCGAAGTGGGCGGTTCGCCGGCCAGGGCGACCGTACGGTGACCGGACAATTCTTCGTCGGTCGCGTGTTCGAGCTTCGAGTTCGGTTCGGGGCTTCGGATTCGGAGGGGGGCGCTCCGCCATGGAATGGCTCAGCGCGGAGAATGTCATCGCCGTGGTCACCGCGGCCCTGGGCATCATCGCCTCACTGGGTGTGCTCTGGTACGAACGCCGGGTGCCGCGCCGTACCCGTATCGGATACCGGGTCCAGCTCGACACACCGGTGAGCAGCGCGGAGCGCACCGGCAGGGCCGGCGTACGGCTGGGCCTCTTCCAGGACAATCCGCAGCTCTCCGACGCCACCCTCGTCCTGCTGCGGATCGAGAACGACGGCTCCACGAGCATCGCCGACTCCGACTACACCGGGCGCGAACTCCACGGTCTGATGGCGGAGTTCACCGGCCGCACGGTCCGGGGCATCGCGGTCACCACGACGCTGGGCGCCGACCATCTGCTGGACCACTTCTCACCGGCGGCCGGGCTGCGCTACGCCGACGGCACCGTGTATCTGCCACGTGTGCCGCTCAACCACGGCCAGCACTTCAAGCTGCTCGTCCTGCTCACCGGCGGAGCGGTCGGTGACGCGATCCGGGTCAGTGGAGGGATCAGGGACGGTGGCGTCTATCCGAACCGCAGCACGACGCCCGACGACACTCCGCCCGTGTTCAGCAGGGCCACCCGGATGATCACCGTACTGCTCACGGCCTGTGTGGTCGTGCTGGCCTCGATCATCGTCGTACGGGACGACGTCCGGCCGCCGATGGGCTGCGCGAAGGGCGAGCTGACCATCACCGGCTCCACGGCGTTCGAGCCGGTCGCCGAGGACCTGGCGAGCAAGTACATGCGGGACTGCGCCGGCTCCACCGTCACCGTCGACGCGCGCAGCAGCGAGGAGGGCCTCCAGGAGCTGGACGAGCGCGGCGCCGCGGCGAAGGGCGGCACACCCGCGCTGATCGCGCTGTCCGACGTGCCCAAGGGCGACGGCCGCTTTCCCGAGCTGAGCGAGAATCCGGTCGCGGTCTCCGTCTACACCCTTGTCGCCAACGACAAGGTGACGCTGCGCGACCTGACGACCGAGCAGGTCCGTGCCATCTACCGAGGCGACATCAGCGAGTGGGACGACGAGCGACTGGGCGGTCCGAAGGGCCTGCCCATCATTCTCGCCAGCCGGAAATCGGGCTCCGGCACCCGTGACATCTTCCGTGACCGTGTGCTCGGCGGTGTCTACGAACCGGCCTACTCCTCGGCCGACTGCGGCAGCAAGGACGACACGTCCGCCAAGGTCTTCCGCTGCGAACTCGACAGCACCGACCGGGTCCTCGCCACCGTCGCCGGCACGGACGGAGCCGTCGGATACGCCGAGCTGCGCTCCGGCGCCCTGCCGAAGGGACTGCACACGCTGAGCCTGAACGGAGAGGCCGCGTCCTCGGACACCATCGCCGACGGCGACTACCCGTTCCGGGAGGTCGAGTACGCGTACACCTACGGCAACCCGCCCGCCGACTCCCTCGTGGCCAGCTTTCTCAACTATCTGCTGCGCGGCAGTGGTCAGGACGTGGTCCGCGCACATGGCCATCTGCCGTGCTCGTCACCGAAGGGACAGACCATCTGCGCCGGTGACGCGGCGCAGTGACGCCGCTCAGTGACACCGCGGGCCGGTGACGGCTCAGTGGAACTGCGGAACGATCAGATACAGGCCGTACGCGACGGCCGCCGCGCAGGCGAGAAAGCACAGCCCGGCGACGGCCCTCGCCAGCGGAGAAGGCCGTCGGCGGCCTCCGGCGAGGCGCGGGCGGCCGTCGGGCTCGGCCCGCTG
>NZ_FMDK01000284.1 GCF_900091995.1 Streptomyces sp. MnatMP-M17 | reverse complement strand
AAAACGCATCCAGGAGTACGCCCCGCAGCATATTCCAGGAATCTTACAGACAGAAGCTTATACGCAAGCAGTCATCCATTCCGGCCTCCCAACGGCAGCCGATGAGGCAATCAGTGAACTCATTACGCCAGTGCTCGAACACACAAAGATGCTCCAGCGCCCAGAGCCCACCGTGTGGACGGTACTTGACGAGGCTGTCCTCCAGCGAATGATCGGCGGTCCTGCGGTGATGGCGGAGGCGCTGCGCCACCTCGCCGAGCTGGGGCGTCGGCGCCGCATCGTCGTGCAGGTATTGCCATTCGCGGCCGGCGGACACCCAGCAATTGACGGCGCACTGAAACTGATGGCCTTCTCTGACGCACCAACACTTGCCTATCTGAAATGCTTCGCGTCCGGCCAGCTGGTGGACGATCCAGCAACAGTGGCAGAGTACGAATTTGCATTCAACCTGATTGGTGCGAGTGCGCTGTCACCATCTGATTCATTGGACCTGATCGAGTCCATGGCCAGGCATTACGAACTGAAAAGCAGAAGCACGCACAATCCGAGTGCGGTCCTGTGGTGCAAATCCGATCCCGGCGGCGCGTAGCTGCCTACAAGAGACGGCGCCCTGGCTAGCGTCGAAGCCAACCAACAGGCCAAGGCGCCTGAATGCCCGCGCAGTTGCGCGAAACACCACGAAGGAACCCGGGACCACGGCGTCCGTACTTGGCTTGCCAAGCGGGGAAGGCCACAAATCACAAAGGAAATGACGGTAACAGAATGACTACTGCTAGCGACTCGACTGTTCACGACCCCGACAGGCTGCGCGCGGACATGGTCCGCGCGCTCCGTGATCAGGACGGGATCACGTCCGAGCCTGTCGCCGCTGCCTTCGCCGCAGTGCCCCGGCACCGGTTCGCGCCGGACGCGCCCTTGGAACTCGCGTACGACCTGCACCGCACCGTGCCGGTCAAGAAGGACGAGCACGGCCTGGACATCAGCGTCATGTCCGCGGCCCACCTCCAGGCCGTGATGCTGGAGCAGGCCGGCATCGAGCCCGGCATGAGGGTCCTGGAGATCGGCTCCGGCGGTGTCAACGCCGCCTATCTCCAGGAACTCGTCGGCAGCAAGGGCGAGATCACCACGGTCGACATCGATCGCGACGTCATCGACCGCGCCCGGCTATGCCTGGACGACACCGGATACACCGAGGTGAAGACAGTCCTTGCCGACGGCGAGACCGGTGTCCCCGACGGCGCCCCGTACGACCGGATCATCGTCACCGCAGCCGCGTGGGACATCCCCGCCTCGTGGATCAGTGGGCTGACCGCGAAGGGCAGGCTCGTCGTCCCGCTGACAATGTGCGGCACGACCCGCTCAATCGCCTTCGACCGCGACGACGACGGCCTGATCAGCCGCTCGTACGGTCTGGCCCGTTTCGTGCCCATGCAGGGCGAAGGCGCCGCGGAGGAGCGCAAGGCGATGCTGCGGGACGGCGTCGCTCTGCAGACCGATGACGTACGGGTGCCCCTCAACGCCCAGGCGCTGAACCGCGCCCTGGACACACCCAGGCTGGAGCGTTGGTCCGGAGCGGCGTACGACCTGCCCGACGAGTTGGAGCTGTACCTCACGCTCAACCTGTCGAGCGCGGCCCGCCTTCACGCGGACAAGGACGCCGTCGAGCACGGCCTCGTGGAAGCGTCCGCCCTGTACGGCGTGCCCGCCCTGGTGAGCGAGGACAGCATCGCCTACCGGACCCGCCGCGAGAACGAGAGCACCGGCGGCTTCGAGAGCGGCGTGATCGCCCACGGCCCGCAGGCGGAAGCGCTCGCGGACGAGTACGTGGATGTGCTTCGCCGCTGGGCCCAGGACCACCGCCACCGGGGAGCCGCGACGTTCCGGTACCTGCCGGGCGCCGCCCCCACTCCCCTGCCCCGGGACGCCGTACGACGACGCCACGGCATCGTCACGGTGGCCTGGAACTGAGACTCCGGGGCTCTCGGGCCCCGGGACCGTGAACCATCATCGAACTTCCCCAAGGAGGCATGCATGACCGTTCAGATGGAGCGCCCGGTCGCGCCGGTGCGGCCGGCCGCCGAAGAGCAGGACCTCACCGACTTCGACCTGGACATCACCATCGTCGAGGGTGGCCCCGCCGCGGACCAGCTCATCCGCCTGACGAGCGACGGCTGCAACTCCACGTGCGCGACGGCGTGCGTGAGCTGCCCATAGCAGTACCTGATCGCGTTCGTCGCGGTGCCCGGCCGCGCCCAGCCCATGGGCGCGGCCGAGCGCCGCCCGTCGACAGGAGAGGCGTATGTACCGTCACGTTGATGCGGCGCTGGTCAGGGCAGCTGCATGGCACCCCGATCACGAGACTGTCTGGCCGGACCTCGTCAGCGCGTCCGCGAACACGACGTCATGGCGGGCG
>NZ_FMDK01000021.1 GCF_900091995.1 Streptomyces sp. MnatMP-M17 | reverse complement strand
GTCATCGCGCGGAGTTCGTCCGTACGGCGGTGGGTGGACGAGTCCCACTGGCGGCCCCGGTAGCCCGTGCGCCAGCCGCCGCCGAGGTCCGCAGTGAGCCGTACCGCGTGTCCGGTCCGGCCGCCGCCGCCCGGCACCGGACGGTCCGTACGGCCCAGCGCGGTGACGGACAGGGCGGCAGGTACGCCGAGCTGCGTGTGCCCGCCGAGTACCGGTACGCCGTACGCCTCCGCCGCCCGCCCGAGTCCGGCGAGGATCCGGCCGGCGTGCGCCGCGTCCTTCGCGCCCACAGCGTCGAGCAGTCCGATCGGCGAAGCGCCCATCGCCGCGAGGTCGTTGACATTGACGAGGACGGAGCACCAGCCCGCCCACCCGGGATCCCGCTCGACCATGGACGGCACGATCGCGTCGCACGCGGCGATCACATCCGTGCCGGGTACGGGCGCGCCGTCGTCGCCGACGAACCCGGCGCCGCCGAGGGCGGCCGGTCCGTGCGTCAGTTTCTGAGAGGCCGGTCCTTGAAAGGCCGCGAGGAGCGGTCCGAGCGCCGACTTGGTGGCCGCCGCCTGGGCCGCGATCCGTCCGATCGGCCACAGCATCAGTACGTGCGGCACGCCCGCGACCGTGGTCGTGCGTACGGAACGCCAGCCGAGCCGCTTGAAGAGCGCCTCGTTACGAACCTGGACGGTCGCGTCGAACCGCAGGACGCCCTCGGCCTCCGCACGGGCGCAGGCCGCGCGTACCAGCGCCGCGCCGATGCCGTACGCGCCACGCGCTCGCCGGGCCACGACGAGCCGGCCGCCCTGCCACCAGCCGATGTCGGGACCGTCGCCGACCGGCCCGAGCCGTACGCCGCCCACCACGGTGCCGTCCCGGTCCTTGGCGACGAGGACGACGGTACGGGCGTCGGCGTCCCGGTCGTCCAGGTCATGGCCGGAGAAGAGCCCCTGCTCATGGACGAAGGCGTCCCGGCGCAGCCGCCGGTAGGCCGACAACTCAGCGGCGGAACAGGCCTCTTCGATACGGAAGGCGGGCTGCCGCGCCAAGGTGCTGCGGTCGCCGAGCAGCGCCAGGATGTCGAACGCGCCGTCTGTACGGTCGGCTCCTCGGCCCGCTGAACGGCCCGCCACCGCCGACGCGGGCGCGGCCGACCCGTCGAGATACATCGACATCACCCGCCCGCCGTCCTCAGCACACTGCACGCCCCGCAGGCCGCACACCCCGCCTTCTGGTCGGCGCCGCTCATCCCGGCCGCGCGCAGCTTCGCCGCGACGCACTCCGTGACGTACCGCAGTACCTCCGCGCCCGGCGCCCCGATCCCGTCACGGGCCGCGAGCGTGCCGCTCATCGGGCGGAACGGGACGACGAAGGGATAGACACCTCGGTCGATCAACCGGCCCGCACCCGCGACGAGTTCGTCCGGATCCTCTCCGAGGCCGACGAGCAGATAGGTGGAGACACGGTTGGGCCCGAAGATCCGTACCGCCTCGTTCCACGCGGCCTCGTACTCGGCCAGCGGCACGGTCGACTTGCCGGGCATCCAGCGACGGCGCACCTCGTCGTCCAGGGACTCGACATGGATACCGATGGCCGTCGCTCCGGCGTCGTGCAGTGCGTGGATCCACGCCAGGTCGCCGGGCGGTTCGCACTGCACCTGGACGGGCAGGCCGGGCACCGCGTGCAGTACGGCCCGGACCGACCGTACGAGATTGCGCGCGCCGCGGTCGGGACCCGCGGTGGTGCCGGTGGTCATGACCATCTGCCGGACGCCGTCCAGCCGTACCGCCGCCTCGGCGACCTCGGCGAGCTGCTCCGGAGTCTTGGCGGCGACCGTCGCGCCGGAGCGCAGGGACTCCTCGATGGTGCAGAACCGGCAGCGGTCGGACTCGGCGTAGCGGATACAGGTCTGTACGACGGTCGTGGCGAGCACATCGGAGCCGTGCAGCCGGGCGATCTCCTCGTACCGGACGCCGTCGCCCGTCGTCAGGTCGTAGAACCTCGGCCGGTGTACGGGAGTGAGGGAAAGCCCGGTGTCGGTCAGGATCCCGGACTCGTCGCCGAGCCAGACCTTGCCGTCGCGGACCGTGTAGGGACTGTCGGGATTGCGGGGCAGCGCGGCGTTGGCACCGTCGACAAGGACATGGCCGTCGTCGCTGGGGCCCGCGCCGTCCGGCCGCCGGACCTCGACGTCCTGACGGATGCCGCGCAGGGCGAGCTCCGCGCGGGTCATGATCCGCACGTCCACGGAGGTACCCGTCGCCGCCGTACCCGCCGTACCCGCCGTACCCGTCGTATCCGTCGTCGTACTCGTCGTATCGGTGCCAACGCTCACGACGTACCTCTCAGAGCTGGTAGGTGGAGTTGATGATGGCGCCCTTGCGGGCGTAGTGGATGATCGCGTCCTGCACATCGAGCGGATGGGTCGGGATGACGCCCTCGATCAGGTCCTCCTCACGGGCGCCGTGCAGGGAGAGGCCGAAGCGGCAGCAGTAGACCTTGCCGCCCTCGGCGAGGAAGGTCTTGAGCTGGTTGTTGATGTTGTGCTCGCCCGGGAAGGCGGAGTTGCCGACGGTCGGGAAGCCGCGTGTGGCAAGGCAGTTGAGCGAGCCTGGGCCGTAGAAGTAGATGGCCGCCTCGAAGCCCTTGCGCAGGGCGCGGGTGGCCTGGAGCACGGCGACGAAGGACACCGAGGACTCGTGGGCGATGCCGTGGACGAGGGTGAAGTAGGTCTCGCCGTCCTCGGCGCGATAGTCGGGGAAGACCTTGGTGGAGCCGTAGATGCTGGAGCCCTCGGGGAGCGAGGGATGCGGGATCTCGGCGAGGGACTTCTGCTCGACGTCGGTGAGTTCCACGGTGGAGGTGGTCTCGGACATTGCTGTCTCCTTCTTCAGTAGGGGCATGTGACGGTGGGTCAGAAAAACCGGTCGGGGTTGGTCGAGGTCGGTCGAGGTCAGTCGTAGAGCGCGGCGAATGTGTCCCGGAAGACCAGTCCGCCGAGTTCGCCGCCGCCGGTCGCCTCGGCGAGCCGGGCGTACTCGCCGGTGAAGTCGCCCCACGGCTGGTCGCTGGCGAAGAGCACCCGGTCGTGGCCGATGCCGCGGCGCTCGATCTCCTGGGCCAGCCAGCGCGGCGTGAAGCCGATGGACCAGGAGAGGTCGGTGTAGACGCGCTTGCCGGACTCGATCCAGTTGAAGAACCGCGAGCCGGCGAGCTTGATGTGTCCGCTCATCCCGCCGCCGAAGTGCACCAGATGTACGGGCACTTGATCGGCGTACCAGTCCACCAGCCGGCCGACCTCGTCGATGTCCGAGGCGGCGCCCGGTGAGGTGTGGACATGGACGACCAGTCCCTGCTGTTCGGCTGTCCGGAAGATACGGTCCAGCTGCGGGCGGCAGGCCGGGTCCGTGGGGCTGCCGCCGAGCAGGAAGCTGAGCTTGAGGGCCCGTACGCCGTCCTCTCCCGCCAGGGCGAGGGCCTGCTCGGTACGGTCGGTGTCCTCCGGGCGCGGGGAGACCCACAGCCCGGCGCGGACGCGGTCGTCGCTCTGGGCCGCCTCGATCGCCAGCTCGTTGAAGAGGAACGCGACGGCGGGATCCGGCACGCCGTAGTTGGGGATCACCAGGGCGCGTTCGGTGCCCTCGGCGTCGAGGTCGGCGAGGAACTGTTTGACGGTGGCGCGGGCGGTGGTGTCCGGGTTGACGGGCGGACCGCCGTAGAAGGGATACGCGGGGAGGACGCCGATGTGGCGGTGTGCGTCGAAGACCATGAGGGGGCTCCTGTCGGCCAGGGAGCTGTCAGCCCACTGGAAGGGCGGAGGCGACGGAGTCCGGCGCGCCGGTGAGCGCGCCGCACACGTCGGCGAGACGGCGGCTTGCGTCGATGTGGTCCGCGAGGAACTCCGCGTCCCGGCCGACGGCTTCGAAGCGTCCTGAGCCCCAGGAGTACTGCCAGGGCAGGCCCAGGAAGTACAGGCCCGGGACGCTGGTGGCGCCGCGCCGGTGCATCGGATAGCCGCGGCCGTCGAAGGCGGGTATCTCGATCCACCGGTGGTCGCGGCTGAAGCCGGTGGACCAGACGACGGAGGTGATCCCGGCTTCGGCCAGATCGAGTTCGGCGGTGTGCTCGGAGGGCTCCCACACCGGTACGTACCGTGCCTCGCGAGGCGCCTGGATGCCGTGCGCGGAGACATGGGCGTCGATGGCGTCCTTGATGGACTCGGCCACCGCGTCCGCCCGGTCCAGATTGACCTTCAGATCGTCCGCGAACTCCAGCGTGGTGCCCGCCGTCGTGCCGGTCGTACCTGGCGCGGCCTCCGTACCTGGCGTGCCTTCCCTACCGGCCGCCGCACGCGCCGTACCCGCGGTACTGGTCGTACCCGCCGCCGTACCCGTCGTGGCGCCGATGCCCG
Source organism: Streptomyces sp. MnatMP-M17 (assembly GCF_900091995.1). Lineage (GTDB taxonomy): Bacteria > Actinomycetota > Actinomycetes > Streptomycetales > Streptomycetaceae > Streptomyces. The sequence goes on along the minus strand of NZ_FMDK01000021.1, from coordinate 13,295 downwards.
TCAGCCGCCCGTACAGACGCATTCCGTCCCGGGCGAAGGCCCGCAGGTCTATGTCACGGCCGCCGTCGCGCCCGGTGACGTAGTGGTTGACCCGCATCCGGACGGCGGCGGCATCGTCGAAGCTGTCGATGCCCTTGGCGTAGTGGCCCATCTCGTCCAGCCAGGCCACACAGTCCCGGCCCCGGTAGAAACGGGCGACGCGAGGCGCGCTGCCGACGGCCAGATGCACCTGGCGGCCCGCGAGGTGCAGATCCTCGGCGATCTGGCAGCCGGACTGACCGGAGCCGACGACCAGAACGGCGCCCTCGGGCAGCTGGTCCGCGTTGCGGTAACGGGAGGAGTGGATCTGCTCGACGCCCGCGGGCAGGCGCTCGGCCATCCGCGGGACGGAGGGCGAGTGGTACGGCCCGGTGGCCACCACCACCTGGTCGGCGGTGAACTCGCCTTCGTCGGTGGTCAGTTCGAAGCGTCCGCCGACGGCGCGCCGCAGCCCGGTCACCGGCACGCCCTCCACCAGCGGCGGCCGGAAGAAGTCCACATAGTCCTGGAGGTACTGGACGATCTCGTCGCGGACCATGAATCCGTGCGGATCGTCTCCTCGGTACGGGAAACCGGGCAGTCTGCACTGCCAGTTCGGAGTCACCAGACAGAAGGAGTCCCAGCGGCGCTCACGCCACTCGTGACCGACCTGGTTCGCCTCGACCACGACATGGTCGATGTCGCGCCGCCGGAGGTGGTAGCTGACCGACAGACCAGCCTGTCCGCCGCCGATCACGGCCACCGGATAATGGGCGCCGGCAAGATAGATCTCAGGCATGAAGTCCCTCCATGCGAGGCGCCGAGGTGGTGACACCTCGCCGCTGCTTGTAAGGACAACTTCAGCCAGCACCGATTACCGAACCGAGTCATCCGGAATAAAGCGGAGTTACGGGATCCTCACGGCGGGTGAGTCTCCGTGTACGCGGGGTTGCCTCGGAGGCAAATGCCGGGCGCTTGGGGCGGGGCGGGCTGTGGCCACCCGGGCCGGGATGAGGGATGAGCCCGAGCGGCTTGCGCCATACGGTCGGTGTCGCTCAAGTCGTGGGCGTGTCATGACCGAAGGAAGGGTGTTCGTCGCTCGCGGGCCCGGCTCGGCTCGGCCGTGGGCGATTCCCGTCCTCGCTAGGAGCATGTATGCGCTTGAGCGCGCGCTGGGCACCGATCGCCCTTCTGCTACTCGTTCCCTTGATCAGCGGCGCCGGTACGAGCGGAGGCGCCGACAGCGTCGGCGTGACGGCCGGGCCCAGGCAGGCTCCCGTTCCCGTGGAGCGTTCCGTCGACGCGATTCCCGGCCAGTACATCGTCACTGTCAAGCCCGCGTTCTCGGCGGCCACGGTGGTGCGACAGCTCGGCGTCAAGCCTCTGTTCACCTACGGGACGGTGCTGCGCGGGTTCGCCGCCGCCCTCACCGAGGACCAGTTGCGCGCCGTACGGGCGTTTCCCGCCGTCCAGGCCATCGAGGAGAACGCGCGGATCAGCGTCGGCTCGTCGTCGGCCACGGAAGCGCGGTCCATGGCGACGTCCGAGGCGCGGTCCGTACCGACAACCGTCGCAACGCCCGTGGCGAGGGCGGTCAGGGCCGAGAGCTGGGGACTGGACCGGATCGACCAGCGGAATCTGCCGCTCGACAGCGACTTCACCGTGACCGGTACGGGCCGGGGCGTCACGGCGTACATCGTCGACACCGGCATCGAGACCGCGCACACTGAGTTCGGCGGTCGCGCCACCGTCGGATTCGACGCCATCGGCGACGGGCGCAACGGACAGGACTGCAACCTCCACGGGACGCACGTGGCGGGCACCACGGGCGGCGCGACCTACGGCGTGGCGCGCTCGGTCTCTCTTGTCTCCGTCCGCGTACTGAACTGCCAAGGAAGGGGCGACTGGGCCGGTGTCATCGCCGGATTCGACTGGGTCGCGGCCAACGCCAGACAGCCGGCGGTCCTCAACGCCTCCATCGGCGGACCCGCGTCCGCGGCGGTGGACAGCGCCGTCAACGCCGTCGCCGACATGGGTGTCCTGCCCGTCGCGGCGGCCGGCAACGAGTCCCAGGACGCCTGCCGTGTCTCACCCGCCGGAGCCGCCGAGGTGGTCGCCGTGGGCGCCACCGACAACCAGGACCGCGAGGCCCGCTTCAGCAACTACGGCCGCTGCCTGACGACATACGCGCCGGGCGTCGCCATCGTCTCCGCCAAACTGGGCGGCGGCTCCAGCACGCTCAACGGCACCTCCATGGCCAGTCCTCATGTCGCCGGAGTCGTCGCCCTCCTGAAGGAGAAGTTCCCGACGGCCTCTCCGGCCGAGCTCACCCGCCGGCTCATCAGCTCGTCCACCAAGGACGTGGTCCGTCCCATCAGCACGGCCTCACCGAACCGTCTGCTCTACACCGACGGACTCTGAGAGACCCGAGGGCCGACCTCAACCGTGGAAACTCGGCGAATTCCAGAGGTCGGCCCTTCTCGCGCCACTGGCGATGCCACTGGCGATGAGTTTCCACGGGTGATGGAGTCGTTGGTGTGAACGCGTGAAACGCGTGAAACGCGTGAACAGGCGCATCGGCGATGAAAGGGAGAGCGGACCCATGCTGCTCAAGGACAAGACCGCGGTGATCTACGGCGGCAGCGGCGCCATCGGCAGCGCCGTGGCCCGGACCTTCGCACGGGAAGGAGCACGTGTCTTCCTCGCCGCCAGGACTCCGGCGCCGCTGGAGCGGGTCGCCTCCGAGATCGGGGACGAGGGCGGCGCCGTCGAGGCCGCAGTGGTGGACGCGCTCGACGAACAGGCCGTGGACGCGCACGCCGCCGACGTGGCCGCGCGCGCCGGCGGTATCGACATCTCGTTCAATCTGATCTCGCACAATGATGTGCAGGGCACTCCGCTCGCGGAGATGCCGTTCGCGGACTTCCAGCAGCCCGTCATGACCGCCCTGCGGACGAACTTCCTGACCGCGCGCGCCGCCGCGCGCCATATGATCCCTCGCCGGTCGGGTGTGATCCTGATGTTCGGCGGGTACGGCGACCCGACGCCCGAGTGGAATCTGGGCGGGCTGCAAGTGGCGTTCCAGGCCGTCGAAGCACTGCGCAGACAGCTCGCCGGTGAGCTGGGACGGTACGGAATCCGCGCGCTGACCATCCAGACGGCCGGGATCGTGGACACCATTCCCGAGGACTTCGAAGGCGGCGCGGCGGTCGTCGAGGACATCGTGCGGCGGACGCTGCTCAAGCGGGCCGCGACACGGGAGGACGTCGCGAACGTGGCCGCCTTCGCCGCCTCCGACCGCGCCCGGTCCATGACCGCGACCGCGTTCAACATCACCTGCGGCACGGTGGTCGACCGAGGCTGACCTGGACGGGCGGTCCTGGACGGGCGGTCCTGGACGGGCGGGTTCGACCGGGAGGCAGCGGTCGAGTAGCGTCGCGGCGGGCTGAGCAGCCCAACTCCCTGGAGACCCGGCCACCTGGGACTCAGCCACCTGGAGACCCAGCCGCCTGGAGAGAGGTGCCGAGGTGCCCGAGCCGCACATCCTGACCGCGCCGGGAGCGCCCTTCGCCGTCGTACGGGCCGAGAACGGTTCGCTCATGTACGCCGATGGACCGCGCACCCTGCGCGAGTTCGTGGAGGCGGCCTGGGCCTACGGCGACCGGCCGTTCCTGGTGGCGGAGAGCGGGACGTACACGTACGGAGAGTTCTTCGCCGCCGCCTCCGCGCTGGCCAACCGTCTGCTCGATGTGTACGGGCTGCGCCCGGGTGACCGCGCCGTCGTGGCCATGCGCAACCATCCCGAGTGGCAGATCGCTTTCTGGGCGGCCCAGTTGGCCGGGCTGGTCGCCGTACCGCTGAACGCCTGGTGGACCGAGGACGAGTTCACGTACGCCCTGGACGACTGCGCGCCGCGCGTTCTGCTGGTGGACGGCGAGCGGCTGCCGCGCGTGGCGCGCTGGGCCGCGCGCGAGGGCGTCCGGACTCTGGTCTTCCACCACGGCGGTGGCGACAAGGGGGACGAGTGGGACAAGGGCGAGGAGGGCCTGGGGGAGCGGATCGAGCGGTACGAGGACCTGCCCGCGCCCGATCCGTTCACCGCGCCGCCCGACGTCGAGGTACGGGCCGAGGACGACGCCACCATCATCTATACGTCCGGAACCACCGGCCGGCCCAAGGGCGCCGTCGCCACCCAGCTCGCCCAGGCCGGTGCGGCCATGAACCCGCGCTACCACGCCGCCGCCTCCGCCCTCGCGCGCGGACGGATCCCCGGGCAGGGACCCGCGCCGGTCGCGCTGATGACATATCCCTTCTTCCATGTGGCTGCGTTCACCTGCGTCTACTCGGTCATGGCCGTCGGCGGCACGCTCGTACTGATGCGTACGTGGGACGCGCGGCAGGCCCTGCGGCTGATCCGCGAGCACCGGGTGACGTACTACGCCGGTGTCCCGGCCACCGCGCTCCAGCTCCTGGACGCGGCGGAGGCGGAGTCCGAGACCGAGGCCCAGGAGGCCGAGAACGACGCGCTGGAGACGCTGAACCTGTTCAGCACCGGTGGCGCCGCCGCGCCGCCCGCGCTCGTCGGCCGGCTCACCGCCCGCTACGGCGAGCGCGTCGAGCCACGCAACGGCTACGGCCTGACGGAGACCTGCGGGGGAGTGCTGGCCGTCTTCGGCGAGGAGTACCGGCGCTTCCCGGACAGCGTGGGCCGCCCGACGCCCGCCACCGAGGTACGGATCGCCGGACCGCAGGGCGCGAGCGTGCCGGAGGGACAGGTCGGCGAGCTGTGGCTGCGCGGGCAGGCGCTCGTGCGCGGCTACTGGCACGACGAGGCCGCCACCGCCGAGGCCTTCACGCCGGACGGCTGGTTCAGGACCGGCGATCTCGCGACGACGCGCGACGGGCGGATCGCGGTGGTGGACCGGATCAAGGACATGGTCGTCAGAGGCGGTGAGAACGTGTACTGCGCGGAGGTCGAGGCCGTGCTGCACGACCATCCCGAGGTCATGGACGCCGCGGTGCTGGGCATTCCGCATCCGGTGCTGGGCGAGGAGGTCGTGGCGGTCGTACGGCTCAGAGAGCCCGCCGGTTCTGGTATCGCCGTGGACGCCGAGGCGCTGCGCGCGCATGTCGCCGCCCGTCTCGCCGCCTTCAAGGTCCCGGCCCATGTGCTCGTACGGGAGCAGCCGCTGCCGCGCAATCCGGCCGGCAAGCTCCTTAAGCGAGAGCTGCGGAGAGAGGTTCTGTCGCGGACCGAGGCTCTGTCGGACAAGCCATGAGGCCGTCGGACAAGCCTTAAGGCCGTGACACCCGCACCCTGAAGTTCCCGCCCGGCTCCTTCGCCATCACGGTGATCCGGATGTCGTGCTCGCCGTCCACAAAGGTCTCGCCCGGCAGATAGGGCGCGTCCGACAGCTCCGCGTGCACATTGGGCCGCCGGGTGCAGCCTCCGCTGTTCTCGCGGCTGTCCGCGACCGCGATCGGGCCGCGCCCGGTGTCGACCGTCGAGTCCACCCGGTAGATCAGCACACCGGGCGCGCAGACCGCCTCGTCGTTGCCCTCCGGGGTCCGTACCTCCACCGCGTAACCGGACTCCTTGGAGACCGGTACGAAGGTCACCTTGGGCCCGCCCGTCCGCGCCAGCGGCTCCAGCAGATACTCGCTGATGCCGGACACGGACGCGCAGCGGATCTGTTCGTCGTCGAGCCAGCCGAGCTTCCACTTGTGCCAGCCCAGCAGATCGTTGTTGGCGCCCCAGTCCTCGGACATGATGTCCCAGTGCCCGACCGAGCTGCCTCCGTCCATGGTGTAGAGGTCGGGCAGTCCGAAGACATGGCCGTTCTCGTGCGGCAGCACGCGGTAGCCGGTCTCGCGGTACGAGCCCGAGCCGTCGTCCTGGCGGCTGTAGACGAAGGACGTGTTGGCGAGCGGTGTGCCGTCGGCCTCGGGCGCGTCCGAGTTGCCGGAGAATGTGACGGACAGGACGGTGTCGAGCGCCGAGGGCCCTGCGTTGGGCGTGACCAGGACATTGACCAGGTCGTACGCGGCGAAGTCCACCCGGCTGTCGGCGGCGGACACGATGTCCTCGACCAGCCGGCGGTAGCCGGGCTCGTACGGCGCTCCGCGCTCTATCCCGTACGCGGCGAAGGAGAGCGGCATCCGCAGCCAGTCCGTCAGCGGGGCCTCGGCCTGGTAGTCGAGCCGCCCGTACGAACTGGTCCTGAACCACTGCGATGTCTTCGGGAAGAACTCGCCGAGCCGGTCGAGCGCCTTTCCCGGGCCTTGTGCGTCCGGGAAGTCGATCATGAGATTGAGCGCGCGGACCGTGCCGGTGGAGGGCGAGTAGCCGGGCGGGGTGGGCAGGCCCTCCGACATCTGTACGGTCGAGGTGGCCGCGATACGGCACGGAGTGAGGGAGGCGTCCCGGCCCGCGGCCACGGAGCCCGCGGAGGCGCGTGTGGGGCCCGGGAGCGTGCCGCTGGCCGTGGTCAGTGCGGCGAGGGTGAGGGCGGTGAGCCCGGCGAGGGCGCCGAGACGATGGGAACCCAGGCGGTGTCTGCCGTGGCCTCTGCCTCTGCCACTGCCGCTGTGACTGTGACTGTGACTGTCGCTGGTGGAGCCGCTGGAACTGGTGGAGCCGGTGGAGCTACTGGGACCGCTGGAGCTGCTGGAATCGCTGGACCCGCTGGAACTGTCGCCACTGGTCGCGTGGCCCGTGTTTCCGGCACTGCCGCCGGTTCTGCATATCCGACGCCTCGGCTTCATGCGGCCGCCTTCGGTCCGCGGCAGTCGGCCGTCCTGACTGCACTCCGTTCGATCACCCTCCGCCGCTCGGCGTGTCGGCGCTCGCTGGGTGCGCCCGATCGTGGGTTCTTTCCTCTGCGGAGGTATTTGTGACGCAGATCACAAGCGCGATCGAAATAACCGGGGACGGCTTCCCCGTTTGCATCTACGTCCCCAGGAAGCGGGGACGGACCGAGGACGAGAACGAAAACCGGACGAGGACTGAGAGAAGGCCCCGACGTGACCACCGCGACCACCACCGCAGGACCCGAAGCGCGCCGTGCCACACGGCCACGCGCGGACGCCCTGCGCAACCGGGAGCGGATCGTCGTGGCGGCGCGGGAGCTGTTCGTGGAGTACGGAGCCGAGGCTCCGCTCGACGAGATCGCCCGTCGCGCCGGAATCGGCAATGCCACGCTCTACCGGCACTTCCCCGACCGGTATGCCCTTATCCACGACGTCGTGCTCTTCGTCATGGCCCGCTCGGCGGACCACGCGGAGCGCATCGCCGCCGAGGAGCCCGACCCGCTCACCGCGCTGCGCATCTTTGTGCACACCGCGGCGGACGAGCGGATCGGGGCGCTCTGCCCGATGCTTTCGAGCACATTCGACCAGGCGCGTCCCGACCTGCACGCCGAGCGTGAGCGCCTCGAAGGCGCGGTCGAGGGGATGATGGAGCGGGCGCGGCAGGCGGGACGGCTCCGCAAGGATGTCGCCGTCGGCGATCTGATGGTCGCGCTGTCCCAGCTCACCCGTCCACTGCCCGGTACCGGCTGCGTCAATATGGACCGGTTCACCCACCGGCATCTCCAGCTCTTCCTCGACGGCCTGGAGGCACCCTCCCGGTCCGAACTGCCCGGCTCGGCCGCGACCCTGGAGGATCTGCGCCGCGCCGCTCCGTGACGCGCCCTGAACCATGAACTCCGGCCCCGGAGGCCCAGCCCGGCGGCCGAGAACCGAAGCCCCTACGGGCCGCCCGGCTGCCCGGGCGGAACCGGCCGCCGCAGAACATCCGCACCGGCGCGGAACGTCCCGTGGCGCCGTCGCCCAGCGGGCGTCCGAGCGATCCCGTATCCCGTCCGGTAGCCCCGTACCGACGGTTTCGGAAGCACTCCCTCACATCCGTCAGCTCTCGGAACCCTCAGATCCGTCTGTCCATCACTCGGTCACCTGATGGCTCCGGTGACTCCATGACCTCGTAAGTCCGGCAGCGTCGCCTGTACTTACGTACCGACTTACCGACATTTTCGTCTTTCCGCATCCTTAGGTGGATACCTCCATGTCAAATTCAGCCGCCTCGGCCGAACCGGCCGCGCAGTCCTCGCCCTCGCACTCGTCCGCCTCGTCCTCCGGAGCATCACAACCCGACCCAGGCCGGTGGAAAGCGCTGGTCTTCATCGCCCTCGCGCAGCTCATGGTCGTGCTCGACGCGACGATCGTGAACATCGCGCTGCCCTCCGCACAGCAGGACCTCGGCATATCCGACGGAAACCGCCAGTGGGTCATCACCGCCTACGCCCTCGCCTTCGGCGGTCTGCTGCTCTTCGGCGGCCGTATCGCCGACCTGTGGGGACGCAAGCGCACCTTCGTCGTCGGTCTGCTCGGCTTCGCCGCCGCGTCGGCGCTCGGTGGCGGTGCCACCGGTGAAGCGATGCTGCTCGGCTCCCGCGCGCTCCAGGGCGCCTTCGGCGCGCTGCTCGCGCCCGCCGCGCTCTCGCTGCTCGCGGTGATGTTCACCGACGCCAAGGAGCGCGCGAAGGCGTTCGGCATCTACGGAGCCATCGCCGGCGGCGGCGGCGCCGTGGGCCTGATCCTCGGCGGTGTGCTCACCGAGTACCTGGACTGGCGCTGGACGTTCTTCGTCAACATCCCGTTCGCGATCGTGGCCGCGCTGGGCGCGTACTTCGTCATCCGTGAGCCGTCCGGCAGCCGCAACCGCTCCCCGCTGGACATCCCGGGTGTCGTGCTCTCCACGCTGGGCCTGGTGTCGCTGGTCTACGGCTTCACCCGCGCCGAGTCCCACGGCTGGTCCGACTCCATGACGATCTCGCTCTTCGTCGCCTCCGTCGTCCTGCTGCTGGCGTTCGTCGGTGTCGAGTCCAGGGTGAAGTCCCCGCTGCTGCCTCTGCGCGTGATCGCCGACCGCAACCGCGGCGGTGTCTATCTCTCGCTGGGCCTCGCCATCATCGCGATGTTCGGTCTCTTCCTCTTCCTGACCTACTACCTCCAGGTCGTGAAGGACTACTCGGCGCTCAAGACCGGTTTCGCCTTCCTGCCGATGATCGCGGGCATGATCACGGGCTCGACCCAGATCGGCGCGCGGCTGATGACGCGGGTGGCGCCGCGGCTGCTGATGGGCCCCGGCTTCGTGGTCGCCGCGCTCGGCATGCTGCTGCTGACGCAGCTGGAGATCGGTTCCTCGTACGCCGGTCTGATCCTGCCCGCGCAGCTTCTGCTGGGCCTGGGCATGGGTACGGCGTTCATGCCGGCCATGTCGCTCGCCACCTACGGCATCGAGCCGCGGGACGCGGGTGTCGCCTCCGCGATGGTGAACACCTCGCAGCAGGTGGGCGGCGCGATCGGTACGGCGCTGCTGAACACGATCGCGGCCTCGGCCACGACCGCGTACGTGACCTCGCACGCGGCGACCACGAGCAACCGCCAGCTCCTTGAGCTGCGGGCCATGGTGGAGGGCTACTCCAGCGCGATCTGGTGGGCGGTCGGCATCCTGGCCGTCGCCGCCGCGATCGCCCTGACCTTCATCAACACCGGCCGTCCGGACTCCTCGCCGGTCGCCTCGGGCTCCGGTGCCGAGAACGCGGAGGACGCGGCGAAGGTCCCGGTCGTCATGCACTGACGGCCGTACGGCTACAACGTCGGCCGTCGGTACGTACGAATAGTCGGTATGTGCGAATAACCGAAGAAGCGAAGAACGGATCTGCCCTGGTGTCCCGCGGTTCAGCGGCGCCAGGGCAGATCCGCGCCCGTACCTTCCGGCTGAAGTCCCTCCGCCATCACCTGCATGATCTCGCCGAGCTGCTTCACCTGCTCCGGGCTGAGCCGGTCGAAGATCGCCTGGCGTACGGCGGCGACATGGCCCGGCGCGGACTGCTTCAGCACCTCGTTGCCCTGGTCCGTCAGAAAGGCGTTCTGTCCGCGCTTGTCGGAAGGACAGTCCTCGCGCTGGACCCAGCCGTGCTGCTCCAGCCTCGCCACCGCATGGGAGAGCCGCGACCTGGTGATCTTGGCGTCCTTGGCGAGCTGAGTCATCCGCATACGGCGCCGCGGAGCCCGCGCGAGATGGACGAGCAGCGCGTAGTAGATGTGCGGCATCCCGGCGTCGCGCTGCAACTGGCGGTCGAGATGGTCCTCCAGCAAGGTCGTGGCCTGGAGGTATGCCTGCCAGACGCGCTGTTCCTCGTCGCTGAGCCAGCGCGGCTCCTCGCCCGTACCGGCGTCTTTGCCGGTGGATGCCGTGGTCATGTATTCCACTCTACTCATTCTTGAAAGTTAAACTAGACGGGGATAAGCTTGTATGAGTTGAATACTTGAGGTTTCAACCGAATTATGGATTGCCTTGAGCGGGACGACCGAGCCGCAGCCGACACAGTCCTGGAGTCGCCATGAACGCCGTCGTGGAGCGTATGCCCGCCCTCTATCTCTCTCATGGGGCGCCGCCGCTCGCCGACGATCCCGTCTGGCCCGCCGAGCTGGCCGCCTGGTCCGCCGCGCTGCCGCGGCCCAAGGCGATCCTGGTGGTCTCCGCGCACTGGGAAGAGGCGCCGCTCGCGCTGGGTGCGACCGGGACCGTCCCGCTTGTCTACGACTTCTGGGGCTTCCCCGAGCACTACTACGCGGTACGGTACGCGGCCCCGGGCGCTCCGGAACTCGCCGACTCCGTACGGAAGTTGCTGCGCGGCGCGGGCAGGCCCGTGGTGGACGTGCCGGACCGCGGGCTCGACCACGGCGCATATGTGCCGCTGGTGGAGATGTTCCCGGCGGCCGACATTCCCGTACTCCAGGTCTCCATGCCCACGCTCGATCCGCGCGAGCTGCTGGAGATCGGCCGCAAGCTGGCGCCGCTGCGCGACGAGGGCGTGCTGATCGTCGGCAGCGGCTTCTTCACCCACAATCTGGCGGCGCTGCGGTATCTGGGCGAAGGTGTGCCCGGCTGGTCGGCGGAGTTCGACGACTGGGGGACGCGGGCGCTGCTGGCGCAGGACGTCGATGCCCTGCTCGACTTCGAGAACAAGGCGCCGGCGGGCCGGCTGGCCCATCCCCGTACCGAGCACTTCGCACCGCTGTTCGTGACGCTCGGTGCCGCGGAGGGTGAGCTGGACCGGGGAAAGAGCGTCATCGACGGCTTCTGGATGGGTCTGGCGAAGAGGTCGGTGCAATTCGGCTGACGCCGTGCGTTGTCACTGAGGAGGGCCTCGACGGGGAGTGCCTGAGCAACCAACGAGGGGCACAGGTCGTCTTCCGGGTGGAGCGCGGCGTCGGCGAGGGTGCCGCCGAATGTGACGACCGTCACATGGAGGCGACGGTCGCGGACGGCGGCGAAGGCGCTGGGGGCAGTCGGCGGATCGGCTCTGACCTGGGCTTATGTCCCGCTCTGGGGCTTCTGTCCACCCAGGTTGGCGGCACAGGGTACTGCATGATCAGAAAATGCATGTACGCCATGGGAATTCTGTCCGGATTCCAGTCGTTGTTTCCTTCGGATGCAGGGCACCCGGAAGGGTGTCGCGACCTACTCAGTCCAGTAAGGGAGCTCGCATGGCAACCCGTGCCGTCGCCCGTCGTACCGCCACCGGCGGGACGAAAGCGGCAAGCAGTGTTCGCGCCGGAGGCGGGGAGATCGCCGACCGCGACCTGGTCGGCATGTACCTCGACGAGATCGCGCGTACGCCGCTGCTCGACGCCGCAAAGGAAGTCGAGCTGTCCCAGACCATCGAGGCCGGAGTCTACGCCCGGCAGATTCTCGACGGAGAGGTGGAGAGCGAGGCCGGTGGGGCTTCGCGGGAGGAGCTGGAGGCGCTGGTCGCCGCCGGCGAGCGCGCGAAGGACATCTTCATACGCTCGAATCTCCGTCTGGTGGTGGCCGTCGCGCGCCGCTACCCGCGCAGTGGTCTGCCGCTGCTGGATCTGATCCAGGAGGGCAATGCCGGCCTGGTGCGCGCGGTGGAGAAGTTCGACTACGCCAAGGGCTTCAAGTTCTCGACGTATGCCACGTGGTGGATCCGTCAGGCCATCACCCGCTCCATAGCGGACCAGTCCCGTACGATCCGGCTGCCGGTCCATCTGGTGGAGGAGCTGGGCAGGATCCGCCGTGTGCAGCGGGAGTTCAACCGCGAGAACGGACGGGATCCCGAGCCCGAAGAGGTCGCCGCCGAGCTGGGCACGAACCCGGCGCGGATCAACGATGTGCTGGACTGGGCCCGTGACCCGGTCAGTCTGAACATGTCGGTGGACGACGACGGCGACACCCAGTTCGGTGATCTGCTGGAGGACACCTCCGCGGTCTCGCCCGAGCAGTCCGTGCTGACGCTGCTGCGCAGCGAGGAGCTGGAGGACCTGATAGGCAAGCTCGACCAGCGGACGGCCTCGATCATCAAGATGCGGTACGGCATCGAGGACGGCCGGGAGCGGACGCTGACCGAGGTCGGCAAGCAGCATGGGCTGACCCGTGAGCGGATCCGTCAGATAGAGAAGCACGCTCTGCTGGAGCTAAAGAAGATGGCGCGGGATACAGGGTTCGACGCGGCGGCGTGAGGTCTTTTCGACGCGGCGGCGTGACGTCGCCGTCCAGTAGCCGTAGTGTCGCCCTTACTCGTACTGTCTCTTCGTACGCACCGGCCGATTCGTCGGCCCCCATAGACGAGCCCCGGCACCAACCCCCCCCAGGTGCCGGGGCTCACCTTTCTCCTTCAGCAGTGGCTTTCTCCTCCATCAGTGGCCCGTTTCTCCTCGTCCATCAGTGGCCTCGTCCTCCGTCAGTGGCCCGGTCGCTCCGTCGGCGGTCGCGGTCGCCGCGCGCAGGAGTCTGGCTCCCAGCTCGCGCAGACAATCCGTCAGCTCGGTCGGCTGACGCACCGTGAACTCGCAGTCCATGAGTGCCAGTCGCAGCGCCAGCCACTCCAGGGAGTCGGTCGTCGTGGTGCGCAGCAGGCAGGAGTCGGGGCCGGTCGGTTCGGGTACGCCGAGATAGCCCGGGAGCCGCGCCCGTACGGATTCCACGGGCGCTGCGAAGCTCACCTCCACCTCCGTCCGCGGCTGTCTCCGTGACATCGACCGCCGCAGGAACTGCGCCGCGTCTCCGGTCGGCAGCTCACGCGGGCTGAACCGGGCGCCGGTGGCGAAGGGCTCGCTGATCCGGTCGACGCGGAACGTACGCCAGTCCTCGCGTCCCAGGTCATAGGCCACCAGATACCAGCGCCAGCCGGTGGAGACGAGACGGTACGGCTCGACCTGCCGCTTTGTCTCCGTACCGTCGCCCC
>NZ_FMDK01000253.1 GCF_900091995.1 Streptomyces sp. MnatMP-M17 | reverse complement strand
CTCGTCACCGACGACCACCGTGGACGCCTGCGGCTGGAAGCCGTCGGCCGAGGCGATCAGTACGTACGAGCCCGATCCCGGCGAGTCCAGGGCATAGCCGCCGTCGGACTGGGCGACCGAGCGGGCGAGCTGACGTCCGGCCAGGGAGATCAGGGTGACGGCCGCGCCGGGCACCGCGGCGCCCTCGGCGGCGCGCACCACACCTCGTACGGCCGTGCCGTACAGCGACGCGGTCGTGGCTCCGGCCGGACCGGTGCTCTGGGCCGGTATCGCGGCTACCGCGGCGGGAGCCTCGACGGCCGCAGGAGACGCCTCGACGACCGCAGAAGACGCCTCGACGACCGCAGAAGACGCCACCGGAGCCGCGACAGCACCCAGAGCCACCGGCGCCTCGACCGCGCCGCCGCCCGCCGCCTCGGAGATCGCAGCTGTGGCACCGGCCTCCGACGCCTCACCACCGGACCGCGTCCTCAGCGCGACCTCCTTGATGAACAGCGTCAGCAGCAGGGCGACCACGGCCGCCGGAGCCGAGTAGAGGAAGACATCGCCGACGCCGTGCCCGTACGCCGCCTCCATGACTCCGCGCAGCGGCGCGGGCAGCGTGTCCAGATTGGGAATCGCTCCGCCGCCCGTGCCGCCGTGGCCCAGCGCCGCGCCCTGCGGGCCGAGATCGGCCAGTCCGTCCTTGACGTAGTGGGTGACCCGGTTGCCGAGCACCGCGCCCAGCGCCGAGACACCGATCGCACCGCCCAGGGAGCGGAAGAAGGTGACGGTGGAGCTCGCGGCGCCCAAGTCCTTCGGCGAGACCTGGTTCTGGGTGCACAGGACCAGGTTCTGCATCATCATGCCGACGCCGAGGCCCATCAGCGCCATATAGACGGCCATGTGCCAGTACGGGGTGTCGACCCGGAGCGTACCGAGCAGCCCGAGGCCCGCCGATACCAGCACACCACCGCTGACCAGCCAGATCTTCCAGCGGCCCGTCTTGGTGATGATCATGCCCGAGACGGTGGAGGAGAGGAACAGACCGCCGATCATCGGGATGGTCATCACACCGGACATTGTCGGCGACTTGTCGCGCGCGAGCTGGAAGTACTGGCTGAAGAAGACCGTTCCGGCGAACATCGCGATGCCGACGAAGAGCGAGGCCAGCGAGGCCAGTGTGATCGTACGGTTACGGAAGAGGCGCAGCGGGATGATCGGCTCGTGGGCCTTCGACTCGACGAGGACGAAGAGCGCGCCGAGCGCGACGGAGCCGCCGACCATGGCGTAGGTCTGCCAGGAGATCCAGTCGTACTTGTTGCCCGCGAAGGTGACCCAGACCAGCAGCAGCGACACGGCCGCGCTGATGAGGACGGCGCCCGACCAGTCGACCTTGACCTGGCGCTTGACGACCGGGAGCTTCAGCGTCTTCTGGAGCACGACCAGCGCGATGATCGCGAACGGGACGCCGACGTAGAAGCACCAGCGCCAGCCCAGCCACGAGGTGTCGGTGATGACACCGCCGAGCAGCGGGCCGCCGACGGTGGCGACGGCGAAGGTTGCGCCGAGATAGCCGCTGTAGCGGCCTCGCTCGCGCGGAGCGATCATCGCGGCCATGACGATCTGGGCGAGGGCGGAGAGCCCGCCGACACCGACGCCCTGGACCACCCGGCAGGCGATCAGCATCCCGGTGTTGTTCGAGAGGCCGGCCACGACCGATCCCCCGACATAGATGACCAGGGCTATCTGGACCAGGAGCTTCTTGCTGAAGAGGTCGGCGAGCTTGCCCCAGAGCGGAGTGGTCGCCGTCATCGCCAGCAGCGACGCGGTCACCACCCAGGTGTAGGCGCTCTGTCCGCCGCCGAGGTCGGAGATGATCTCGGGAAGCGCGTTGGAGACGATCGTCGACGAGAGGATCGCGACGAACATGCCCAGGAGCAGCCCGGAGAGGGCCTCCACGATCTGACGGTGTGTCATCGGCGTGCCGGGAGTGACGGCGGGGCCGCCTCCATGCTTGGCGTGGCCGCCCCGCACACCCGCTGGTGTGGTCGTAGCCATTGGTTTCCTTAGTCCTGCGTCGTCTTACGTGTGGTGCCGTACGGGCGTTTCCTGCCGCATGGGTGTACGGGTGTACGGAATGTCATGGCGCCGGTCCCGGCTCTCGCCGAAGCTGCTGCGCAGCCGGGCCAGCAGCGCGTTGAGCTGCCCTACCTCGTCGTCGGTCCAGTCGTCGAGCGTGCGCGCGAATATCTCGGTCGTCCGCCGGGCCAGTTCGTCGAGCAGGTCCTGTCCCGCGGGTGTCAGCCGCAGGATGCGCGAGCGCTTGTCGGCGGGGTCCGCGGACCGTTCGATCCAGCCGCGCTGTGCGGCATGGGCGACATGCCTGCTGGTCACCGACATGTCGACGGCGAGCAGCTCCGAGAGACGGCTCATCCGCATCTCGCCGTGGCGCTCCAGCAGAGTCAGTACGGCGGCGGAGCCTCCCGGGCATTCGGCGGGCAGGATGCGCGCCAGACTCCGTTTGACAGCGCCGACGCCACTGAGCTGGCGGGCCAGCTCGGCGTACTGACTCTGTGCGGCCATGGGACCTCCCCGATATCTTGTTGCTTGGGGCAACCATGGAACCATAGAAGCTATTGGTTGCTACAGGCAAATGAAATCGGGGCGCAGCGGAGTAAAGGAACTCAAAAGGCTTCGCATGGTACGGGTCAACACCCGGCGCGGCGGCCCCCGAGCTGGGAGAAGAGGCTTTCGGTCGGGGGAGAGAGGCTCTCGGCCGGGAGGGATGACATCCAGGGCCGAGGCAAGGCCGTCCGGAATTTCCTGAACGGATGTTCGGGGACTTAACGGGCGTTCGGTGCCCCGAGTTGCGCGTCCGGCGCCCGAATCGCGCGTCGGGCGCGGGATACAGGGCAGTTGGGTGCGGGCCCGGGGTTGGGCGGGATCCCCGCGTTCGCTAGGGTCCTGCCGTATGGCACACAACCCCCATGCCCCACAGGGCCCCGAGGGCACTCCCGACCCCGCGGGCAGCACCCAGATGTTCCGTGCGTTCGTCGACGACGGCGAGCCGCAGCGCAGGCAGCCGCCTCAGCAGCAGAGCGGGCCGAAGGCCGGACTGATCATCGGCGTCGTCGCCGTGGTCGTGGTCCTGGCCGTCGTGGGCTGGCTCGCCCTCGGCTGAGCCGTTACGGGCTGAGCCGTTACGACCGGTCGCGTCGGCCGTTCGCGCCCGCCGATGTGGCCGCTGGTCCGCCGGCGGTGCGGCGGGCGGGCCGCCGGGT
>NZ_FMDK01000119.1 GCF_900091995.1 Streptomyces sp. MnatMP-M17 | reverse complement strand
CCGCGCGGCCGCCGATGTACCGCTGGGCGGCTATGTGCTGGCCTCCATGTCCCTCCAGGCGACCTATCGCGGGTTCGCGGACGAGGGCGTGGACCTCGCGCAGGCGGCGCTGGAGCGCAATCGCGGTCTCGCCACCGCCCGCACCATGAGCTTCTTCCGGCTGGTGGAGGCGCGCGCGCACGCGAAGGCGGGCGACGCGGTGGCGGCCGGAGCGGCCCTCAAGGCCGCGGAAGGGTGGCTGGAGCGCTCGCGGGAGGGCGACGCGGATCCGTCCTGGCTGGGCTTCTACTCGTACGACAGATTCGCGGCGGACGCCGCCGAGTGCTACCGCGATCTGAAGGCGCCGCGCCAGGTACGGCGCTTCACGGAGCAGGCGCTCTCCCGTCCGACGGAGGAGTTCGTACGCTCGCACGGACTGCGTCTGGTGGTGAGCGCCGTCGCCGAACTGGAGTCGGGCAATCTCGACGCGGCGTGCGCCGCGGGCACGCGGGCGGTGGAGGTGGCGGGCCGGATCTCCTCGGCGCGTACGACCGAGTACGTACGGGATCTGCTGCACCGCCTGGAGCCGTACGGGGACGAGCCCCGGGTGGTCGAGCTGCGCGAGCGCGCGAGGCCGTTGCTGGTGGCACCGGCGTAGGGCGCAGGGCCGGAGCCGGGGGCCGGGGCACCTCGCGCGCGGGCGGTGGCACCTCGCGCCGGACTGGCACCTCGCGCCGGACTGTCCTACCGGCCTGTCGTACGGGTCTGTCGATTCGTGGTTTAAGCGCGTTGTCGGCGGGCCAGTGCACTATCGGGGTGGGAGGTGGCGCGCGCGATGAGCGGACGCGTGGGATTCGACTGCGAAGTGCTGGTGATCGGCGGCGGGATCGTCGGTCTGTCGACGGCGTACGCGATCACACGCGCCGCGCCGGGCACGCGCGTGGTGGTGCTGGAGAAGGAGCCGGGCCCCGGGCGCCATCAGACGGCCCACAACAGCGGAGTGATCCACAGCGGTGTCTACTACCGTCCCGGCTCGCTCAAGGCGCGGTACGCGGTGCGCGGCTCCGCCGAACTGGTCAAGTTCTGCGCCGAGTACGGCATCGCGCACGAGGTCACCGGCAAGCTGATCGTCGCGACGGAGCGGGACGAACTGCCTCGGCTGCACGCCCTGGTCCAGCGCGGCAGGGAGAACGGCATCCCGGTGCGCGAGCTGGGCCCGGCGCAGATCACCGAGTACGAACCGCAGGTGCGCGGCCTCGCGGCGATCCATGTCGGCACGACCGGCGTCTGCGACTTCCTGGCGGTCGCCGAACAGCTCGCGGAGTCCGCGGGCGCGACGGGCGCGTCCGTGCGGTACGACGCGGAGGTCACGGCCGTCGACCGCCGCCCTTGGGGTGTCGCGGTCCGTACGGCCGCTGGGGACGTGGTCAGGGCGCGCGTCCTGGTGAACTGCGCGGGGCTCCAGTGCGACCAGGTGGCACGGCTCGCGGGCGACGACCCGGGAATGCGGATCGTGCCCTTCCGCGGCGAGTACTACGAACTGGCCAGGCCCGGTCTCGTACGAGGGCTGGTCTATCCGGTGCCGGACCCGGCGTTCCCGTTCCTGGGAGTGCATCTGACTCGGGGCATCGACGGAGCCGTCCATGTCGGACCGAACGCGGTCCCTGCGCTGGCCCGCGAGGGCTACACCTGGCGGACCGTACGGCCCGCCGAGCTGGCCGGCACACTCGGCTGGCCCGGCTCATGGCGTACAGCGCGCAAGCACTGGCGGTACGGCGCGGGCGAGCTGCACCGCTCGCTCTCGAAGCGCGCCTTCGCGACGGCCGTACGGAGACTGCTCCCCGCGGTCAGGGACACGGACCTGCGCCCGGCGACGGCCGGTGTACGGGCCCAGGCGGTGCTGCGGGACGGCACGCTGGCGGACGACTTCCTGATACAGGAGCGGCCTCGCACGGTCCACGTCCTCAACGCGCCGTCCCCGGCGGCAACGGCTTCGCTCCCGATCGGCCGGGAGGTCGCACGGCGGGCGCTGGCGGTGCTGGGCGAGGCCTGAGGCGCGCGGATCTCCCGCTTGGGTCGTCCCTCGCTGAAAACACTTTGGTCAGAGCTGTGGCACCCGTGGTAGACCCGAAGGGTCCGCTCCCCCTGTTCCGGAGACTTTCATGCGCCGCCTCGCCGTCTTCCTCGCCTCGTCCAACGGATACGACCCCGCGCACACCGCGCTGGCAGCCGACGTCGGCGCTGAACTGGCTCGGCGCGGAATCGGTCTGGTCTACGGCGGTGGCCGCCGGGGGCTGATGGGGGTGGTGGCGGACAGCGCGCTGGAGGCCGGCGGCGAGGTCGTCGGCGTCATGCCGCGCAGCATGGTCGAGCGGGAGTGGGCTCACGAGGGGGTGACAGAGCTGGTCAGGTGCGACTCTATGCATGAGCGCAAGGCGATCATGGCCGAGTACTCCGACGCTTTCATCGCCCTGCCCGGCGGTCTCGGCACGCTGGAGGAGATCTTCGAGGTGTGGTCGTGGCGCCAGCTCGGCTTCCACACCAAGCCTGTGGGCTTCCTCGACGCGGGAGGCTTCTGGACGCCGCTGCTCGATGCCCTGCGCGGCCTGGTCGACTCCGGCTTCCTGCCCGCCCCCACCCTGGACGACCTTGCCGTCGCCCCTGACCTGCACGGTCTGCTGGAGTCCCTTGAGGAACGGCTGCGCAGCGCCCCGCAACCCGCGCACGGGGAGAGTCTGCGATAGCTCAGCCGCGCTCGACCAGGGGGTGACCGTACGACACGGCCGGGGCTACACCCTGCGCGTCACCGCCGTCCCGGCCGTGCACCTCGGACTCCTCACCCGCTGCCGGCCGCTCGACGGGGGCCACGGCGTTCCCACGGTTCCGGCCCAACGCAAGGCCCGCCGCGAGTACGAGAACCGTGTCAGCGCCCTCGCCCCGATCGGACCGTGATCTTTCTCAGTGCCAACGGCTGTACCGACGTTCCCCGAGACCGAACACCGAGCACGCACGCCCTGTGCGTCCGCGTCCGTATAGCGCTAGCGAAGAGCCCCGCCGCTCCAAAGGGGTAACGCTTGAGGAAGGGCGGGGCTCAGCGCGGAGGCGCGCAGATCACGCGTCGAAGGTACGGGCGAACTCGCCTGCCTTGACGCCCGCTACGAACGAGGCGAACGCGCCGGCGGGGACGTCCAGAACCGGACCACTGGGGTTCTTGGAGTCACGGACAGGAACCACGCCGGTAGCCGACGCGTACACGGGGGCCCACTCGACGCAGCTGCCGCCGTTGTCGCTGTAGGAGGATTTGACCCAACGGAGTTCGGTCGTGGTCGTGGTAGTCACGGGGTGCCCTTTCGTACCTCATTGATCATGTCCACCGATGCCGCTTGCGACAGCGATACCGCCTGTAGTTGATGGTAAGCCGTCAACATGCCCCGGACGGATACGAGTTCGCGGTCCAGGTATCCCTGAGTCTGAGACTCCACATAGGAGACGACGGAGTTATCGGACAGGGTGAGCAGGTTGACCAGTCGGTTGAACGTCCTGCGCTCTCCGATCCCGTACGGGGCGATATGCAGCGCGGTGTTGGGAAGCGCGGCGAACTCAACCAGCCGATCAAGCTGAGCCCTCATGACCCCGGGTCCGCCCACCGGCCTGCGGATGCAGCTCTCATCCATGACCACCAGCACCATGGGAGGGCGGGCCCGTACGAGCGCGGCCTGCCGCTCGGCCAGAAACGAAGTTCGCTCATCGGCCTGCTCGCGCGTGATGGCACCCCGATGTACAGCGCTGTCCGCCAGCACCTGTGCGTACTCCGGGGTTTGAAGAAGCCCCGGAATGACCCCGACCTCGAACAGCCTGATCTCTACCGCTCTGCCCTCAAGCCCGACGTACTCAGGAAACCCTTCGAGCAGCGAACCATGCCGCATCTCGCCCCACTCGCGCTCGAACGAGGCGGCAGTGCCGACAATCCCAAAGGCGAGATCGAGCTTGCGCGAGAGCGGCAGGGTCGGCGGTTTGCGAGCAGTTTCCAGGGCCGAAATATGCTGGCTGGAACATGACACATGCCCGGCCAAGTCATGCTGATTCCAGCCACGTTCCTCCCGCAATTTACGCACACGGGCCCCAAACGCCGCTCGCGGGCTGCTCTCGGGGTTCAACTCCTTGCGATTGACCATGGGTTGCCCAAGCCTTCCTTCGTTTCGGATTACTTGAAGGCGTCTC
This sequence comes from Streptomyces sp. MnatMP-M17, assembly GCF_900091995.1. Taxonomy (GTDB): domain Bacteria; phylum Actinomycetota; class Actinomycetes; order Streptomycetales; family Streptomycetaceae; genus Streptomyces. The sequence continues at coordinate 156 of NZ_FMDK01000119.1, read as the reverse complement.
GACTCTACGCCACTCTGAGTGCCCCCGGTAGTCGTTTCGCTACGGAGAGGAGTCAACCATGCCCTGGATGCGCACTTTCTCCAAGTCCCGTAGCGACGCAGCCGAGTTGGCCGAGAGTGAAAAGGGCAGATGGAGGGCGTGTGACATGTACGGGAA
>NZ_FMDK01000780.1 GCF_900091995.1 Streptomyces sp. MnatMP-M17 | reverse complement strand
GGTCGCGCCGCGCCACCGCCCAGGCGGTTTCCCGGGCAGCCCGCCGAGATCGCGCACGGCCCACGCGACCGCGCCCGGGTCGCGCTCACCTTCCACGGCCAGGGCGATCCCGCCACCGCCACCGCCGTACTGACCGAGGCGGAACGCGCCGGGGCCCGGATCACCGTCCTCGCCGTGGGCGGCTGGCTCGACGAGCATCCACGCCTCGCCCGCCGTGTTCTCGACGGCGGCCACGATCTCGGCAATCACACGCTGCACCACACCGACATCTCCTCGATGGACGAGAAGGAGGCGTACGCGGAGATCACCGGCTGTGCCGAGCGGCTGCGCCGGCTCACCGGCTCCATCGGCACCTGGTTCCGGCCCTCCCGCACCCAGCACGCCACCGCGCTGATCGAGCGGCTCGCCCGGCGCGCCGGTTATCCGCATGTCCTCTCTTACGACGTCGACTCCCTCGACTTCACCTCGCCCGGCGCATCGGCCGTCGTCCGCACCGTCACCGGGCAGATCCGCAACGGCTCCGTGGTGAGCCTGCACTTCGGCTACGCGGACACGGTCGCCGCACTGCCCGCCCTCCTCGACGCACTGGAACGCCGCGGCCTGCGCGCGGTGACGACCACGGAGCTGCTGACCTGATGCTTCCTCCCATCAAACGGACCACCGCCCTGCTCGGAGCCGCGGCCCTGGCCCTCCTCGCGAGCTGCGCCGATCCCGACGGCCGACGGGACCGGCCGAACGCCACCAAGGCCTCCGCACAGCCGGCCGTGGCCCGGTCGAGCGCGCCCGCGGGACTGCCCGGCATGCCGCCGGTGGAGAACCCGAAGGACATCTACGCCGCCGACCGGCCCGGGATGCTCTCCCCGGTCGTGAAGGGCTTCCCGTCCCGCGTCTATGTGCCCAACACCAACTCCGACACGGTCTCGGTCATCGATCCGGCGACCTACAAGGTCATCGAGACCATCGAGGTCGGCAGACAGCCTCAGCACGTCGTGCCCTCCTGGGACCTGAAGACGCTCTGGGTCAACAACAACCGCGGCCATACGCTCACACCGATCGATCCGGCCACGGGCAAGGCGGGTGAGCCCGTCGACGTACACGATCCGTACAACCTCTACTTCACGCCCAACGGCAAGTACGCGGTCGTCATGGCCTCGCTCGACCGTCAGCTCGTCTTCCGCGATCCGCACACCATGAAGGTGAAGAAGACCGAGCCGGTCACCTGCGCGGGTGTCAACCACGCCGACTTCTCGGCGGACGGCCGCTACTTCATCGTCTCCTGCGAGTTCTCCGGTGAACTGCTGAAGGTCGACACAGAGCTGATGAAGGTCACGGCCCAGCAGAAGCTGCCGTTCCAGGGCGCGATGCCGCAGGATGTGAAGATCTCACCGGACGGCAAGACGTTCTACATCGCCGACATGATGGCGCACGGCATGTGGGTGCTGGACGGCGAGAAGTTCACCGTCCCGAAGCTGATGGCCACGGGCAAGGGCACACACGGTCTCTATGTCAGCCGTGATTCCAAGGTGATGTATGTGTCCAACCGTGGCGAGGGCACCGTCTCGATCTTCGACTTCACCCGGAACCGGCTGACCAAGAAGTGGCACCTGCCGGACGGCGGCAGTCCCGACATGGGCGGTGTCTCGGCGGACGGCAAGGTCCTGTGGCTGTCGGGGCGTTACGACTCCGAGGTGTACGCGATCGACACGGTCAGCGGCAAACAGCTCGCACGGATCCCGGTGGACGGTGGCCCGCACGGACTGGCGGTCTATCCGCAGCCGGGACGCTACTCGCTTGGGCATACGGGCGTCTTCCGCTGAGGGCCGGAGGCCGGCGCGGGGCCGCGAACCGGGCCCCGAACCGGCCTATGAGCCGGTGTCAACTCGGGCTCCGTTCCCAGCCGTTCGACGCCGACACGCCCCCATTCGGGTGATGGTCCACGGCCCGCCGCCGTAGAGCGTGAAGGGTGCTCCTCATGATCACCTCTCGCTCGCGGCAGCGGGCCGCAGCCGTGGCCCTGTCCGTCGTCGCCGTACTCGTCCCGGTCACCACCACCGAGGCCGCGCCCACCGTCTCCGCACCGGCCGTCTCCGCGCCCGCCACCGGCGCGCCCACGCTGACCGGACCGACACTCACCTCGGCTGCCGTCGCCGCCGCCGAACGCTGTCCTGCCGTCAAGGATCCGCTGTCCGCCGCCGCGGACCGCAGGGTCGATGTGGACCGCATCACTCCGACGCCGTCCTGGCGCACCAACTGCAAGCAGCTCTACCGCGCCGACAGCCGTCCGCCGGAGATCGTCTTCGAGCAGGGCTTCCATCCCAAGGCGACGCTGGACGGCCAGTACGACGTGGAGAAGTACGTCCTGGTCAACCAGCCCTCGCCGTATGTCTCCACCACCTACGACCACGATCTGTACAAGCAGTGGTACAAGAGCGGCTACAACTACTACATCGACGCGCCCGGCGGTATCGACGTCAACAAGACGATCGGTGCCACCCATAAATGGGCCGACCAGGAAGAGGTCGCCTTCCCCGGCGGAATCTCGCGTGAGCTGATCGTCGGTGTCTGCCCGGTCGACAAGCAGAAGAAGACCGAGATCATGACGGAGTGCCTGGACAATCCGCACTACAAGCCCTGGCGTGGCTAGCGAGGCGATAGGTGCCGCGCGCGGGCTGCCTCCGTATGGGCGCATGCGAGCCGATAATCTGATCCCGTCAGTACGGCACCACGAAGGGGCGGGACAGTGGCAGACATCGATGACGCGCGCAAGGCGTTCGACCGGTTCGACGCGGACGGCGACGGGCTGATCACGGCGAGCGAGTACAAGAGCGCGATGGCGCAGCTCGGTGACTTCCATGTGACCGAGCCCGTGGCGCAGGCCGTCATCAACGCCCATGACGCCAACGGCGACGGACTGCTCACCTTCGAGGAGTTCGTGGCCTCCCGCGACAACGGCTGACCAGGAGCGGGCGAGCAGGCGGGCCCCGGACCGTGCCGGTCCGGTCCGGGAGGTCGCGCATTCGCTCCGGTCGCGTTGCCGCACGGCTCGCCCGGAAGCGATGATCAAACGGTGATACTTCCGGGCCCGTCCGCCGATGACACCAGCGGCTCCCCGGGGCGCAGAACCGCCATCACCGCGGGCCTGCTCGCCGGGG